>NZ_JBOHKS010000312.1:0-62586 GCF_050729195.1 Hypericibacter sp. | reverse complement strand
CCCCGCCCGTCTCCGCCAGCACCTTCGTGATCGCCGCCGTCAAAGACGTCTTCCCATGGTCGACGTGACCGATCGTCCCAATGTTGCAGTGCGGCTTGTTCCGCTCGAATTTCGCCTTCGCCATCGTGGTCGGTTCCTGCTGACTTGAGTCTTGTCCGTGGTAGCGCCGGCCCGCTTCGCGAAACCGACACCCGTTCTTGCTTCTTCCGGCCTTAAGCCGCCGGTAGGGCTTCGACCCTTACGCTTGGTCCGTGGTTTGGAGCGGGTGACGGGAATCGAACCCGCGTAGCCAGCTTGGAAGGCTGGAGCTCTACCATTGAGCTACACCCGCGCTGAACCGCTCGATTCCTTTAGACTGCTGTGAACCCTCAAAGCGTTCGCGTCACCGCATACGTGGCCGAAGAGGATGGTGGAGGGGGTAGGATTCGAACCTACGTAGGCTGACGCCAACGGGTTTACAGCCCGTCCCCTTTAGCCACTCGGGCACCCCTCCGTACGCTCATTCTCGGTCGCGCGCGGAGTTGCGAACTATGTGGATTTACAGCAGCTTGTCAACTTCTAAACACACGAAAAGCGCCCCGTCGTCCGTTCCACACCACAGAGGCAACGGTCGAGGGCGGATCTTGGTAGCCGAATTGTGGAATGCAATGTAATCAGGGCCATGCGCAAAGGCAAGCCGCGTTTCCCGCAATCCCGCCCTGCTTCAAACCGTCACCCTGAAGCGGGGGCTCCCGGCCGTTCCAAGCCCGTCCCCACGCCCTCCGGCTCATCCAAGCCGAGCCGCGCCCGGACCGGTGGCCCTCACGACTCGCGGCGAAAGCCCGGCAAACCCGTGGTCCACCGCGGACCCGAGCCGATCGCCGAGGAGGATCGTCCCGCTCGCCCCGGCGGCCCCCGCGACCGGGAGGCCGAACCGGGCCAGAGCCGTCGCCCGCCGCCGGAGCGCTCCGGCACCAGCGGCTTCTGGCTCTATGGGCTCCATGCGGTCCGCGCCGCGCTCGGCAATCCGCGCCGCCATATCCACCGGATTCTCGTCACCAGCGAGCTGGCCGGCGAATTGTTCGATGGCGTCGACCGGTCGGCCCGACCCCGTCCCCTGCCCACCCCCGAATCGATGGACAAGGACGGGATCGCCCGGCTGCTGCCGGCGGGCTCGGTCCATCAGGGCGTGGCGGCCCGGGTGGAGCCCTTACCTTATATAACGATCGAAGACCTCACTGCCGACCTGGATCCCGACGCCCCGGCTTTGGTGGTGGTGCTCGACCAGGTGAGCGACCCCCATAATGTCGGCGCGATCCTGCGCTCCGCCGCGGCTTTCGGCGCCCGGGGCCTGATCGTGACCGAGCGCCATGCGGCGCCCGAGACCGGGACGTTGGCCAAATCGGCCAGTGGCGCCCTGGATGTGGTGCCCCTGGTCCGGGTCAGCAACCTGGCGCGTGCGCTCGAGCTCCTCAAAAAAGCCAATTTCTGGTGCCTGGGTTTCGATGCCGACGCGCCGGACAGCCTGCCCAAGACCAAGCTCGCCGAGCGGGTGGCGCTGGTGCTGGGGTCGGAGGGTCGGGGTATGCGCCGCCTGACGCGGGAGGGCTGCGACCTTTTGCTCAGTTTGCCGACGGGGGGTCCGATCGATCAACTCAACGTGTCCAACGCCGCCGCGATTGCTCTCTATGAATGGGCCCGCCAGCATGGGCGGCCTCGCTGATCGCCACCGACCGCTTCCAGGGGCTGCCTCGTCATGAAGCTCAGATTCGTCACCATCGCCGCTCTTTTCATCCTGAGCTTCGCGATCGCCGGCGGCCTGTTGCTTCTGAACGGTTTCAGCGTCCTGGCCCAGGACAAGATCATCGCGCCGGGCGCCAGCGATTCGCAGATCGACGTCTTCTTCAAGCCGATCGACACCAACAATGACCGCGCCATCTCCTTCGAGGAGTTCTCGGTCAAGCAGCAGAGCAATTTCGCCAAGCTCGACACCGACCAGAACGGCCAGATCACGCTGGCGGAATATACCGTCGAGGTGCAGAGCAAGCCCGACAATCTCGCCAAGGAAACATCCAAGTTCGTCAGCCTGGACAAGGATCAGGATGGCAACCTGACGATCGCGGAATTCGAGGCGCCGCGCCGCCAGCAGTTCGACGATATGGACGCGAATTGCGATGGCCAGATGTCCTGGCCCGAATTCGCCGCCACCGTGCGCAACAAGCCGATGCCGAAAAGCTGCTGATCGCCGCGCAGGATCGGGCAAGAAAGATAAACTGCGGCCCCTCCCCAATCTTCCTTTCTTGAGTTGTGCCGTCGCCGCCTGTTCATTGGAGCGACAGCGGGTCCAGGACAGCGAGATCGGCAGCTCCGGCTCTCCTCGGCCGCACCGGGATCCGCCAAAAAACCACGTCTCCCACACAATTTCCCTTGAGCCGCCTCGGGATAACATGCGCTCATCGAGGGGCTTGAATGGAAATCGCCCGGGGGCAGGCCTGCTCCGGGGACGATTCAATGAAAAATCGAGCGTCGACGGGAAGGACATCGCAATGAAGAAGTTTCTAGCGGCATTGGCCATTGGGGCCGGGCTGGCCCTGACCATGCCCGCCGCGCATGCGGCCACGCCAGACGATACCCTGATCGAAGCCTGGCGCTTCGACGACATCATCTCCCTGGATCCCGCGGAGATGTACGAGATCTCGACCTACGAGTTCGTGGGCAATGTTTATGTGACGCTGATCTCGATCGACCCGCATGACACCACCCACATCCTGCCGCGTGTCGCCGAGAGCTGGACGGTCTCCGATGACGGCTTGACCTATACCTTCAAGTTGCGCGCCGGCCAGAAATTCCACAGCGGCAACGCGGTCACGGCCACCGATGTCGTCTATTCCTTCCAGCGCCTCACGGCCCTCGATCTGGCGCCCGCCTTCCTGATCACGGACCTGGGCATCTCCAAAGACAATATGAACGACACGCTGAAGGCCGTGGACGACCTGACCTTCCAGTTCAAGGTCGACAAGCCCTACGCGCCCTCCTACGTGATCAACGTGCTCTCGGCCTCGAACTTCGCGGTCGTCGACAGCAAGCTCTTGAAGAGCCACGAGACGAACAACGATTGGGGCAATGGCTGGCTCAAGACGAACTCGGCGGGTTCCGGGCCCTTCATTCTGAAGAGCTGGAAGCCGGACGAGACCCTCGTTCTCGAAGCCAACCCGAACTATTACGGCGGCGCGCCGAAGCTGAAGCGGGTCGTGTGGCGCAACATCGCCGAGGAATCGGCGCAGCGCCTGCTGCTCGAATCCGGCGATGTCGACATCGCCCGCAACCTCTCGGCCGACCAGCTCGACGGTCTGCGCAAGAAGGGCGGCTTCGAAGTCACCTCGACGCCGCAAAGCACCAGCCTCTATATCGGCCTCAACACCAAGAACAAATATCTGGCCGACCCCAAGGTCCGCGAAGCCATCCGCTACCTGGTCGACTATGACGGGCTGGTGAAGACCGCGCTGCGCGAGGCCTATATCGTCAACCAGACCTTCCTGCCCAACAGCTTCCTGGGTTATGTCGATTCCAATCCCTACAAGCTCGACATCGCCAAGGCCAAGGCGCTGCTGGCCGAGGCCGGCTTCGCCGATGGCTTCGAGCTCTCGATCGATGTCGCCTCGACCTACCAGGATCGCATGGACATCGCCCAGAGCCTCCAGGGCACGCTGGCCCAGGTCGGCATCAAGCTGAAGATCCTGTCGGAGGATGCGAAAACCTCGCTCACCAACTACCGGGCGCGCAAGCACGACCTCTATCTCGGCACCTGGGGCGTCGACTATTTCGATCCGAACACGAACATGGTGTTCGTGGCGAACACGGACAATTCGGACGACCCGCCGAGCAAGCCGCTCGCCTGGCGCAACAGCTGGATCAATCCGGAGATGACCGCCAAGGCCCAGGCCCTGCTGATGGAACGCGATGATGCCAAACGCAAGGCCGGCTATCAGGCGCTCATCAAGGAGTGGCAGCCGGTCTCGCCCTTCGCGATGCTCTATCAGCAGATCTCGGTCGCGGCCCTGCTGCCGAAGGTCAAGAACTTCTATCTCGGGCCCTCGGCGGAGACGACGCTCTATCTGACTGTGAGCAAGTAAGAGTCCGCGTTTCATGTCGAAGCCCTCGGCAGCTTCGGCAACGGAACCCGACGCGACCCCGCCGGCCGTCAGCAGTACCTCTTCTTATCAGAGAACGAGGCGTCTGCTTCTGGTCGGTTGGGAAACGCTGATTTCCGTCGCGGCGACATTCCTCGGACTGCTCTTCATCACCTTCGTGATCGGCCGGCTCATGCCGGCCGATCCCCTCCTCGCCATCGTCGGCGAACGAGCCAGCGCAGAGACCTACAATCGCGTCCGTGAAGAGCTGGGGCTGAACCTGCCGATCTGGCGGCAGTTCCTGATCTATGCCTGGGATGTGGTGCGGGGCGATTTCGGCATGTCGGTGCTGACGGCCCGTCCGGTCTCGGAAGACCTCCTGCGCGTCTTCCCTGCGACGGCGGAACTCTCCATCGTCGGCATCTTCATTGGCGTGGTGGCCGGCGTCCCGCTCGGCGTCTGGGCCGCGGTCTATCGCAACAGCTTCCTCGATCATGTCATGCGGGTGCTCGGCCTGGTCGGTTATTCCGTGCCGATCTTCTGGCTCGGCATCATGGGGCTGCTGGTCTTCTATCTCGAGCTGCAATGGGTCGCCGGGCCAGGCCGGCTGGAAGTCTATCTCGACGGCGAGGTGCCAACGGTGACCGGCATGATCCTGGTCGATTCCATCATCGCCGGCGACTGGGAGGTCTTCAACAATGCCCTCAGCCACATCATCCTGCCGGCCTCGCTGCTCGGCTATTACTCTCTCGCCTATATCAGCCGCATGACCCGCAGCCTGATGCTGGAGCAGCTCAACCAGGATTACCTCCTGACCGCGCGCATCAAGGGCATGCGGCAGAGCCGGCTCATCTGGCGCCATGCCTTCGGCAATATTCTCGTGCCGCTGATCACCGTGATCGCGCTTTCCTTCGCAGGCCTGCTCGAGGGCTCCGTTTTGACCGAAACGGTCTTCGCCTGGCCCGGAATCGGCCGCTACATCACCAACGCGCTGCTGAATGCCGACATGAATGCCGTGCTCGGCGGCACCATCGTGGTCGGCACCGTCTTCGTCGGCGTCAACCTGCTGTCCGATGTCCTTTACCGGATCGTGGATCCGCGCGCGCGATGAGCAACGCCACCGATGCCGTCCGCCCTGCCAGGCTCCGCGCCTGGCTCACCACCGACACGCCGGACTCCGGCTGGCAGGCGAACTGGGGCCGGCTCTATCGCGGCTGGCGCGTCTTCGCCCGCAATCCCCTCGCCCTCATCGGGCTGGGAATCATCCTCCTGCTCGTCTTCTGCGCCGCCTTCGCGCCCTGGATCGCCACCGCCGATCCGACCGTCCAAGATCTCACCTTGCGCCTGCAGCCGGCGAGCCCGGAGCATTGGCTCGGCACCGACCGCATGGGGCGCGACACCTTCTCCGCCCTGATCTATGGCGCGCGCGTCACACTCTATATCGTCTGCCTGGCGCTGATCATCGCGGCGCCCATCGGGCTCCTGGTCGGATCCACCGCCGGCTATATCGGCGGACGCACCGACCGCGTGCTGATGCGGATCACCGACATCTTCTTCTCCTTCCCGAGGCTCGTGCTGGCGCTGGCCTTCGTGGCGGCGCTGGGGCCAGGGCTCGACAACGCCGTCATCGCCATCGCCCTCACCGCCTGGCCCGCCTATGCGCGGGTCGCACGTGCCGAAACGCTGGCGGTGCGGCGCAGCGATTTCATCGCGGCGATCAAGGCGCAAGGCGCCAGCAGCTGGCGCATCATCACCCGCCATGTGATGCCGCTCTCCCTGCCCTCGGTCATCGTCCGCGCCACGCTCGACATGGCCGGCATCATCCTGACCGCCGCCGGCCTCGGCTTCCTCGGTCTCGGCGCCCAGCCGCCCACGCCCGAATGGGGCGCCATGATCTCGGTCGGACGCCAGAACATCCTCGATCAATGGTGGGTCGCGGCGGTGCCGGGCCTCGCGATCTTCATCGTCAGCCTCGGATTCAATCTCCTGGGCGATGGCTTGCGCGACGTGCTGGACCCGAAGACGTCATGAGCGCAAACCCATGACCGACACGACCCAACCCCTGCTGCGCGTCGAGGACCTCGCGGTCCGCTACGTCACCCCGACGGGCACCGTCGATGCGCTGAAGGGCGTCAGCTTCGAGCTGGGGCGCGAAAAGCTCGGCATCGTCGGCGAGTCCGGTTCCGGCAAATCCACGCTGGGCCGCGCGCTTCTGAAGCTCATCCCCAGCTCGGCCCGGATCACGGCCCAGCGGCTCGAATTCATGGGCCGCGATCTGCGCAACCTCAGCGAAGCCGAGATGCGGCTCGTGCGCGGCAAGCAGATCTCGATGATCCTGCAGGATCCGAAATTCTCGCTGAACCCGATCATGCGCGCAGGCGACCAGATCCTCGAGGCGCTCAGGATCCATGGCGAGGCCCGCGGCCGCGCCGGCCGGCAGCGCGTGATCGAGATCCTGAAGGCCGTGCGCATCCGCGATCCGGAGCGCGTCTATAACGCCTATCCGCATGAGCTCTCGGGCGGCATGGGCCAGCGCGTCATGACCGCCATGATGCTGGTGACCAATCCCCTGCTGCTGATCGCCGACGAGCCCACCTCGGCCCTGGACGTGACGGTGCGCATGCAGGTGCTCGCCATCATCGACGATCTCGTGACCCAGCGCGGCATGGGACTGATCTTCATCAGCCACGATCTCAATCTGGTGGGCTCCTTCTGCGACCGCATCCTCATCATGTATGGCGGACGCGTGGTCGAGAGCTGCCGGGCTTCGGAGCTGCAGAACTGCACCCATCCCTATACGCGGGGATTGCTGCAGTCGCTCCCCAGCATCGAGTATCCGCGCGAGATGCTGCCGACCCTGAAGCGCGATCCGGCCTGGCTTCGAGGCGCCTGATGGCGAGCTATCTCGAGGTCCGGAACCTGCAGGTCACCTTCGGCCATGGCGCCAACAAGGTGCAGGCCGTGCGCGGGGTCTCCTTCAGCGTCGAGAAGGGTGAATGTTTCGGCATCGTCGGCGAATCCGGCTCGGGCAAGACCACGGTCTTGCGCGCCGTCTGCGGCCTCAACCCGGTCTGGGAGGGCGAGGTGCGCATCGACGGCAAGCCGATCCCGCGCCCGCCCGATCGCGCCTTCTGCCGCACCGTCCAGATCGTGTTCCAGGATCCCTATGGCTCGCTTCATCCGCGCCAGACGGTCGATCGCTGCCTGCGCGAACCCCTGGAGATCCACGGGATCGGCCAGCGCGACCAGCGCATCGCGGATACGCTGGTGGCGGTCGGGCTCGACCGCAGCTTCCGCTATCGCTTCCCGCATCAGCTCTCGGGCGGCCAGCGCCAGCGGGTCGGCATCGCCCGCGCGCTGATGCTGGAGCCCAAGCTCCTGTTCCTCGACGAGCCCACCTCGGCCCTCGACGTCTCGGTCCAGGCCGAGATCCTCAATCTGCTGATGCGGCTGAGGAAGGAGCGCGGCTTCACCTATGTGCTGGTGACGCACGACCTCTCGATCATCTCGCATATGTGCGACCGCCTCATCGTGATGAATGTCGGCCGCATCGTGGAAGCGATGCCGGTCACCGCCTTGCGCGAACGCACGCCCGAGAACCCCTATACCCAGCAACTGCTGCAGGCGAGCCTCGGCTACGACCGCCAGGCGGTGGAGCGGTATCAGCGGTTCGATTGAGGGAATCCAGTTAAGCGAGAACCCCTCGCCTAATCTTCCTTCTCCTCATCGTCGCCCTCTCCCTCGCCTTCATCCTCGTCGTCATGCTCCCACTGGTCGCGGTCGTTGACCGGTGTCGGCAATCGGCTTTCGAGCCACTCGGCGACCTTCTTCGGCGAGAAGCCCTTGTCGCGGCATTCGATCACCCAGGAGAGATACGCCTCCGGTCCGCCATTCATGTAGGGCGGTGGCGAGACCGGCATGAAAACGGTCGGCAATCTCTCCTCGAGCGACAGGTAATTGAGCACATGGCCCAACTCCTGGACCGCATGCCAGGCCAGCTCGTCATCGATATCGATCGAGAATTTGGCCGACCAGGTGCCGTCCTCCTGGCGCTCGGTGCCGATCTTGCCGGTGATCGACGGCACCTTCTGCAGGAAGGCCGTCAGCGGGCGGAAATAGGCATCGAGATCGATCTTGCCGGTTTGTGCCACGTCATCCTCTCAGAAGCTCGGCGGCGAGTTGGCCGTCACCACCATACATTCCTCCTCGCCCGCATTGCGAAAGCGATGCGGCGTGCGGCTGTCGAAGTAATAGGCGTCGCCGGGTCCCAGGATCGTGCGCCGATCGCCGACCGTGACCTCGAGATGGCCCATCACAATCACGCCGCTCTCCTCCGCCTCGTGGCGCAGCATCTGCGGGCCGGTGTCGGCGCCAGGCGCGTAGCGCTCATGGAGCATCTGCATCGCGCGCCCCGCCATGTCGCGCCCGACCTGGCGATAGGAGATGGCGCCGCCCGCCAGCTCGACCAGCTCGGCCGAGCGGAAGAAGATCTGCGGCGTCAGGCGCGAGCTGCCGGCGAAGAAATCCGCCAGCGAGATCGGCAGCCCTTCGAGCACCTTCTTCAGCAGCCCGACCGACGGACTGCTCCGGTTCTGCTCGATCAGGGAGATGATCGCGTTCGACACGCCCGCGCGCTTGGCGAGCTCGCGCTGCGAGAAGCCCTGGGCCTCGCGCAAACCCTTGAGCCGCTGGCCCAAATCGAAGCCCGGTTCCATGCCGGGTCTCCTTCGTTGCTGTTTACCTCGATCAATATATTTAACAGCAATTCGCCTTTACCGCCACCATTTGGGGGAGGTACCGGCCCATTGTTTATTTTCTTAATCGTGATAGGCTCCGGCCCACTTTCCCCGACCCCTTCGCGAGGCCGCTCTCATGACCGCCAACACGGTGGATTTCGACGCTTCCCCGAACAATCTCGAGCCGTTCTGGATGCCGTTCACGGCGAACCGGCAGTTCAAGAAGGCGCCCCGCCTGTTGGTGTCTGCGAAGGACATGCATTATCAGAGCCATGACGGCCGCACGATCCTCGACGGCACCGCCGGTCTCTGGTGCGTGAATGCGGGCCATGCCCGCAAGGAGATCGCCGAAGCGGTCGGGGCCCAGCTCACCAAGCTCGACTACGCCCCGGCCTTCCAGATGGGCCATCCGGCGGCCTTCCAGCTTTCCAACAAGCTGACCCAGATGCTGCCCGAGTTCGACCATGTGTTCTTCGCCAACTCCGGCTCCGAGGCGGTGGACAGCGCGCTCAAGATCGCGCTCGCCTATCAGCGCGCCATCGGCCAGGGTGCGCGCACGCGCCTGATCGGCCGCGAGCGCGGCTATCACGGCGTCGGCTTCGGCGGCATCTCGGTCGGCGGTATCGTCTCCAACCGCAAAGTGTTCGGTCCCATGCTCGCGGGCGTCGATCATCTGCCCCACACCCACGACCTCAAGCGCAATGCTTTCGTGCGCGGCCTGCCCGAGCATGGGGCGGAACTCGCCGACCAGCTCGAGCGCATCGTGGCCCTCCATGACGCCTCGACCATCGCGGCCGTGATCGTCGAGCCGGTAGCCGGCTCGACCGGCGTGTTGATGCCGCCCAAGGGCTACCTGCAGAAGCTGCGCGCGATCTGCGACAAATACGGTATCCTGTTGATCTTCGACGAAGTCATCACCGGCTTCGGCCGCCTGGGCGCCTCTTTCGCCACCGAATATTTTGGCGTGGTGCCCGACATGATCACCTGCGCCAAGGGCCTCACCAACGGCGTGATCCCGATGGGCGCGGTGTTCGTGCGCAAGGGCATCTATGACGCCTTCATGAACGCGCCCGAGAACACCATCGAGCTGTTCCACGGCTATACCTATTCGGGCAACCCCGCGGCTTGCGCCGCGTCGCTGGCGGTGCTCGACATCTATAAGCGCGAGAGCCTGTTCGAGCGCGCGGCCGAGCTGGCGCCCTATTGGGAAGACGCTGTCCATTCGCTCAAGGGCACCAAGCACGTCATCGACCTGCGCAACCTCGGCATGATCGGCGCCATCGAACTCGAGCCGCGCGAGGGCAAGCCGACCGCCCGCGCCTTCGAAGCCTTCCTGGGCTGCTATGAGAAGGGCGTGCTGATCCGCACCACCGGCGATATCATCGCGCTGTCGCCGCCGCTGATCGTGCAGAAGACCCATATCGACCAGATCTTCGATACCATCGGCAAGGTGTTGAAGACGATCAATTGAGCTAGGGTTGGCAGCCGATTGGGCTGAAAGCGGGCTGGCGGCCGGCCTGGCTCCGGATTTCGGAGCCGGCTGGCCCTAGCCAGGGTCCGGGCCAACGGCCTTGATAGAAGCCGGAATCGCTCGAACCGGGAAGTCAGGGAAGCCTGCAGGGAAACGTTCAAGCGCCGCGCCCGACATCGGGATTTGAGGGCCGGCTGACTGCCAGACTGAAATAACGAGGGTTTTTCATCGCCGGCCGGATCTGGCGCGTCAGCGCGTGGGGTCTCGCGGGCCGGTTTTCGTTTGAAAGCGTCGGGAGCAAATCATGCTGATTGGTGTGCCTAAGGAAATCAAAGTCCATGAATACCGCGTGGGCCTGGTGCCTGCCGGTGTGCGCGAGCTCGTGCATCATGGCCACAAGGTGCTGGTCGAGACCAATGCCGGCTTCGGCATCGGCTTCGACGACAAGGCCTACAAGGCCGCCGGCGCGAAGATCGCCAAGAACGCCGCCGAGGTATTCGACAAGGCCGAGATGATCGTAAAGGTAAAGGAGCCGCAGCCCAAGGAGTGCAAGATGCTCTCCAAGGGCCAGGTGCTCTTCACCTATCTGCATCTCGCACCCGATCCCGAGCAGACCCAGGGCCTGATCAAGTCCGGTGCCACGGCCATCGCCTATGAGACCGTGACCGACGATCGCGGCGCCCTGCCCCTGCTGGCACCGATGAGCGAAGTCGCGGGCCGCATGTCGGCCCATGTCGGCGCTTTCTATCTGCAGAAGGAGCCCGGCGGCTCCGGCGTGCTGCTGGGCGGCGTGCCCGGCGTGCAGCCGGGCAAGGTCACCATCATCGGCGGCGGCGTGTCCGGCACGCATGCGGCCAAGATGGCGGTCGGCCTCGGTGCCGACGTCACCATCATCGACCGTTCGATCGGGCGGCTGCGCCAGCTCGACGACATCTTCGGCGGCCGCATCAAGACCGTCTTCTCGACCGTCGATGCGATCGAGCGGAATGTCGTGCGCTCCGACTTGGTGATCGGCGCGGTGCTGGTGCCCGGCGCCGCGGCGCCGAAGCTCGTCACCCACAAGATGATCAAGCAGATGCGCCCGGGTTCGGTGCTGGTCGATATCGCCATCGACCAGGGCGGCTGCTTCGAGACCAGCAAGGCCACGACCCATGCCGACCCGATCTATCTGGTCGACGGCATCGTGCATTACTGCGTGGCCAACATGCCGGGTGCGGTCGCCCGCACCTCGACCGTGGCGCTCAACAACGCCACCCTGCCCTTTACCCTGGCACTGGCCAACAAGGGCTATCGCCGGGCGCTCGCCGACGACAAGCATCTCATGGACGGCCTCAACGTCCATGAAGGCCATATCACCTACAAGGCGGTCGCCACGGCGCTGAAGCTCAAATACATGCCGGCGCCGCAGGCCCTCGGCCTCTGATCTCGCCAGTCTGCGACTGAAAAAGAGAGCCCCGGTTCCGCTGGAACCGGGGCTTTTTCTTTGCGGCACATCCAACGCGAGAGAAGTCGGGAGGGCGGCTCAGCGACCGACCAGCTTCTGCAGATGTTCCGGGTACCGCGCTCCCTGCACCGTCACTTTCGAGACGGTGCGTTCGATATCGCGGAGATCGTCGGACGTCAGTTTGACGTCGGCCGCCCCGACATTCTCCTTCAGCCGGTGCAACTTCGTGGTGCCGGGGATCGGCACAATCCAGGGCTTCTGGGCCAGCAGCCAGGCGATCGCGATCTGGGCGGGCGTCGTTTGTTTCTTGGCCGCGATGTCGCCAAGCAGACTCACCAGCGCCTGGTTCGCCTTGCGGGCCTCCGGCGTGAAACGGGGAGAGATATTACGAAAGTCGGTTTTGTCGAACGTCGTGGTCTCGTTGATGGCGCCCGTGAGGAAGCCCTTGCCCAGAGGGCTGAAAGGGACGAAACCGATCCCGAGTTCCTCGATCGTCGCCAGGATTTCCGCTTCAGGTTCCCGCCACCACAGCGAATATTCGCTCTGAAGCGCTGCAACGGGCTGGACCGCGTGAGCACGCCGGATTGTCTGCGCGCCGGCTTCTGACAGGCCGAAATGCCTGACCTTGCCCTGCCGGATCAGGTCCTTCACTGCTCCCGCCACCTCCTCGATCGGCAGGTTCGGGTCGACGCGGTGCTGATAGAACAAGTCGATGACATCGGTCTTGAGCCGCTTGAGCGAGGCCTCCGCAACCTGCTTGATATGCTCCGGTCGGCTGTTCAGGCCTCGCTGCTGACCCGTCTTCGGATCGAGATCGAAGCCGAATTTGGTTGCGATCACGACCTTCCCGCGGACAGAGGCAAGAGCCTCGCCTACGAGCTCCTCGTTCGTGAAGGGCCCGTAGACTTCGGCGGTGTCGAAGAAGGTGACGCCGCGATCGAAGGCCGACCGGATCAGCGAAATTCCCGCCTTCTTGTCGACCGCAGGGCCATAGCCAAAGCTCAGTCCCATGCAGCCCAGCCCGATGGCCGAGACTTCCAGTCCGCTGTTTCCAAGTTTGCGCTTCTGCATTGTTTCGTCTCCGTTGAGGTCAGGCGACGTGCTCGTCGCTGACCTGCTCCATGAAAATTGCGGCCCGCGGTCGAGCTGTTCCTGGATGGCGATAGAGGGCATGGCCGTGGGGCAGTCTCGCCGACGGCCTTCGATCGTGAATCTAGGGCGCACAGCGGCGTGCGATTAGCCGCTATAATGTGTATGGGCTCATGAGCTGAGGTCATAAATGCAGCGCGGAAATCTGGATGCCCTTCTGGCCTTCCTGGCCGTGGGGCGAGAGCGAAGTTTCACGAAAGCGGCCGCGAAGCTGGGCGTTTCCCAATCGGCGCTCAGCCACACCGTCCGCGAGCTCGAAACCCGGCTGGGCGTCCGGCTCCTCACCCGCACCACGCGGAGCGTCTCGCCGACGGAAGCGGGCGAACGTCTGCTTCACAGCCTGGGCCCCCGGTTTGAGGAGATCGAGAGCGAGCTCGCGGCGCTGAGCGAGCTCCGGGAGAAGCCCGCCGGTACCATTCGGATCACGGCAACCGAATATGCCGTCGACACGCTCCTCTGGCCGAAGCTCGCGAAATTCCTGCGTCAGTATCCGGACATCAAGGTCGAGATCATCATGGACGCCGGGCTGACCGATATCGTCGCTCAGCGTTTCGACGCGGGCGTGCGCAGCGGCGAGCAGGTGGCGAAGGACATGATTGCCGTGCGCATCGGGCCGGACCTCCGCATGGCGGTCGTCGGCACACCGTCCTATTTCAGGACGCGGTCAGAACCGAAGAAACCGCAGGACCTGATCGGCCACAACTGCATCAATCTGCATCTGGCCACCTATGGCGGATTGTATGCCTGGGAGTTCGAGAAGGGCGCCCGCGAACTCAAGGTCCGCGTCGAAGGCCAGCTCGTCTTCAACGGCACCTTCCAGATCCTCAATGCCGCGCTCGCCGGATTCGGCCTGGGCTATGTGCCGGAGGACCTGGCGCAGCCCCATATCGCCAGGGGCCGTCTCAAGCGGGTGCTCGAGGACTGGTGCCCTCCCTATGCGGGCTATCACCTCTATTACCCCAGCCGGCGCCAGCCCTCGACGGCCTTCGCCCTGTTGGTGGACGCGCTGCGCCACCGCGGCTAGCGAAGGCGCTTTTCGAAGACGTTCTTTCCTTCCCGCTATGACCATCTCAAAACGAAGGCCACAACCGCGAGGCCTATGATCAACGCACAGACGATCCAGTGCTTCGCCGTCCAATTATGCATGATCATCGTGACCGGCCCCAACTGAGTGTTGCGATTGGAATGTTAGCTCTCGATCCCAGATTCTCGAAGCCTTCCCTTTTGCCGTCTGGCCTCCAAACGCCTACCCTGTGGCTCGGAACCAGGGTTCATTTGGGGAATGCCTAATGATTCAGGGCGCGGCGAACCTGGGCGAGCGGTTGATCGAGGCCTGCGGGCGTTCTGGCATCGCGCCGGCCCTCGTCGGCGCCGATGAAACGATCGACTATCGGAGCTTCGCGAACAGTGCCGGCGAGACGGCCGAAAGCCTCCGCAAGGCCCGCATCGAGGCGGACGAGCCGGTTCTGCTGGCCGTCTCCAATCGGGTCCGCGATCTCGCCGGGCTCTGCGGAATCTGGCTCGCCGGCGGCGTCGCGGTGCCGGTTCACCGCACCAGCCTCGAAGCGACGGTGGCCACACTCGCTCGGCGAACGGGCGCCCGCCTCCTCGTCAACATGCATCCGGACCGCGCCGTGCCGGCCTCGCTCGCTGCCGACACACCGGTGACATCGCGGGGCGTGCCGCCGCCACCGCGACCCTTGCTCGCCGGCGCGGCCTATATCCTCTTCACCTCCGGCTCGACCGGCGAACCCAAGGGCGTCGTACTGGCGCATGACCGTTTCTCGCGGAAGCTCGACATGATCGACGCCGCGCTCGCCTTCGTTGCCGGCGAGCGAACCTTGCTGCCGCTGCAGCTCACCTTCATATTCGGGCACTGGGTGTCGCTGCTGATCTTGCTCCGCGGCGGAACGCTGGAGCTTTGCGAGAAGTTCGAGGCTCCGGTCGCGCTGGAGCATCTCGCCGGCACGCGGGTTCGACGCGTCGCACTCGTTCCCACCATGCTGCGTGCCCTGCTGCCGGTCGCCGAGGCCCGCGCGGGCGCTCGCTACAGCGGCGCGATCATGGTGGGCGGCGAGCCCCTGCCGGCGGCATTGGGACGGCGTTATCGAGCGCTCTGGCCGGCTGCCGCGCTCGGGGACATCTATGGCCTCACCGAGACCGGAAGCTGCGACTTCTTCCTGCCGCCGGAGGAGTATGACGAAGCTGCGGGAAGCATCGGCCGGCCGGGACCCGGGATCGAATTCCGTCTGAGCCCCGGCGATGGCGAATTGCAGATTCGCACGCCGACCGCCATGCGGGGCTATCTCGACGCGCCGGAGCCGACGGCCGCGGCGTTCGACGAAGGATGGTTCCGCACCGGCGATCTGGCGCGGTCGCGCGCGGACGGCCGCGTCGAGCTCGTCGGACGCGCGAAGGATCTCATCTTCCGCGGCGGCAACAAGATCTCGCCGCTCGAGCTGGAGCGCGTTTTTGCCGAACATCCCGAGGTCGCGGGCGCGCTCGCCGTGGGCGCGCCCGATGCGTTGAAGGGCGAGGCGCTCCATCTCCTGATCGTGCCGCGCGAAGGCGCCCGGCTCGATCAGGCGCGCCTCATCGACTGGGCACGAGAGCGCCTCGAGCGGTTCAAGCTACCGGATCACATCCACTTCGCGGCCGAATTGCCGCTCGGCCGCTCGGGCAAGGCCGACCGTGCGACACTGCGGCAACTGATCCAGGCAAAAACGCCGCCCGGTCGGTGAAGCAGATCCCTACCCGTCTACTGGATCCAACCCTGCCTTTTCGCGGCATCCACCACCTGGGTTGAGACCTCGTCGGCGGTGCGCTTGGCGGCGCCCTCGATTGTCGTCGCGCCACTCGTCTCTCCAGCGACTTTTACCACGCCTCCGACCACGAGCCCGATCGGGTTTGCGGTGGCGGCCAGAACGGCCAGCGGCAAGATGAGCCCCGGCATATGGCCGCCCTCGGAATTGACTTCCCCGCTCCCGAGCAGATGCAGGCCATATGACTTCATCTGGTAACCTTCGACCACCGTCACCAAGCTCGCATCGCCGGATCCGAAGCCGATCAAAACGCGCTTGACCGCGCTGCCTTGATTGACCGAGCCGAAGTAGCCCTTGATCACGATGTCATTGACTTTCGGGGCCGGCTGGCCCGCGGCCTGGACCGCCGGAAGGCCCGCCTCGCGCAGATCCGCGACGAGCTGCTTCGCCACCTCGGCCCCCACCTGCTCGGTGACCTGGAGTTGTTCGGGCGTGGGCTTGCCGGCGCTTTCCCCGGCGAAAGACGATTCCGGCGGGACCTTGTCGGGGTCCGCGGTGAAATCATAGACAAGGATGCGATCGGGTCGGGGGAGCGGTGGGCCGGCGTAAGTCTTTCGATTGGAGACCTCGGTCGAGGAGCAGCCGGCCACCAGAACAAGAACAAACAGACACGCAACAGCGCTACGGAGCGGCTTCATCGCTACCTCCAAAAAGGAGTCGGAAGGCCCGACACGAGGAAAAAGGAATCTAATGCTAGTTAGCCTCGGTGTGCGAGCCGAAACTTCATTGTCTTTGTGGATTTTTTCCTTCGCAACGACCCAGGTCAACCTCGATGCAGATCATTTCCCCTGTCTCCGAGAGTTGATGGAGGTCTTGTCACTGAATAGGCTGACTAAGCCCGAACGGCGCTCAAGCGATACAAGGTGCCAACGACGCTCGGTGCGTATCGGCCTGGAGCGAAGGCATTGGCAAGTTTTGTCTTTGCGCGCCAACCCGTGCAGTGGCCTGGAGCCACCAGACGCGGATCGATGCGCGCCTCCAGATCGCGGACCGTCGGCTCGATACGCCCCTCCATAGCCTTGCCCGACAGATGATAGCCGCCGAGCACGAGGTCGATCGGGGTATCCGGAAAATGCTTTATTGCCCCGAGGCAGGCATTGACGATGCCGGCATGCGAGCAGGCCGAAAGCACGGTTACGCCCCGGCCCGGGATGCGGGCCGCGACAAAGCGTTCATCCATGATCAGGGGATCCGGTTTGCCGTCGTCGCCGCGGAAACTATGGTGGCCGGCAAGTCCCGTCTCATAGCTGGTTACGCGATCGATCGCGCCGCTCCCAAAAAAGAAGCCGCCACAGAGGGGATGGGGATCATCGCGGGTGATGGTCTCGCCGCCGCATTGTGCGATGTCTTCGAACGTGGGTTCCTTCGGCAGCATCAGCATGACCCCGCTCGGCAACAGAACGCCGCGCTGGTCCGGTCGGTCCGGATGAAGATCGACAATCGGCGGGGACAAACCAGCTTTCGACCGCGCCTTGCTGATGGCCGCAATGACTTCCGGAAGACCGCCACTGTGATCGAAATGCCAGTGCGACAAGAAGATGCACTCGATCGCCGAGAGATCGACGTCAAGGCGCCGGGCATTGTCGAGCCAGAGGTCGGGATAGGGGCCGACATCGAAAAGCATGCTGCGTTTCTGTCCGCCCCTGCGACCGGTGAGCAACACCGAGAGCCCGTGACAGGCGCAGCACAGCTGATCGAATACGATCTTGCATTCGTGCCCTTCGTACTTTCGGCTCGGCGGGGTCCGCGCGGCGAGGTGGACAACCTCCGGGATCTGCGGCACGCCCTCGTCGACACTCGACAACGTGTCGGTTTCGTTGTCGATGACGACGAGGATCTCCAGCTCATCCAGGTTCAGCACGCCATCGGGAAGTGAATCTCCGTTCATGCGGTCACCCTCGTTTCTGACGATATTCTCCCGAGATGCCATAGGCGACCACGATAGCACCAAGCATTGCCGAGCTTCATGCGACTTCCGTCCGCTATGACCGCCGGATCCAGATCAGCCGAAGAGCGACAGCTCGCGGGCCAGATGCCAGAGCGTGTTGAGCGCGAAGCCGATGAACATCACGCCGGTGGCGCGGATGATCCAGATCTCGTGGGTCGCGTAGAAGCGGCGCAACGGTCCGGTGCCGACGAGCCAGATCAGGATGAAATCGGCGGCGACGAAGCCGGCGAGGCAGGCGGCCAGGAAGATCGGCGCCTGGTTCCAGCCGAAGCCCGCCAGCTGCCCCGCCAGGATCGCGGTGAAGACCGCGAGCGTCACGGGGTAGCTCTTGGGATTCGAGACGCCGAACAGCACGCCGCGCAGATAGGGACGATCGACATCGGCGCTGGTGCCGCCCTCGGGACGCTTGCGCACCAGCACGGCGCGCGTGCCGAGCCACAGCAGATAGAGCCCGCAAGCAAGCGCCAGCCCATGGAACAGCCAGGGCGAGACGAGATTGGCGCCGACCAGCGCCACCAAGGCCAAGCTGCACCAGAGCGTGTCGCCCAGGAGATGACCGAACAGGAATTGCGCCCCGGCCCAGCGCCCGCGCGCGGCCCCGATGCCGATGAAGGCGATGACCGCCGGTCCCGGCGTCAGCACCACGATCGCGCCGGCGACCGCGGCAGAGACGAGCAATGCAACATCCATCGATTCAAGTTCCCTGCCGGCGGTACCGGGGCGGCATCCCCTCGCCGGCCCGCCATGATCGATGGCGGCACAAGCCTGTCAACCTCAAGAGGATGAAGCGGGACGGATATCCTCGCGACGCCCTGCCCGGTCAGCAAGCCTGTCGGCGGCAGTCGCGCAGCACGCCGTCCCAGTTGCTCCACACAGCCCAGACCGCGGCGGACTGAGCCTTGCTCATCGGCAGCCGCTGCGGCGCCTCCGGCCCGGCCGTCCAGATATAGGTCATGCAGGGGGTGCCGAGCGGCTCGTCGCAGGCGTTCTCGCCGGCGCTTGCCAGATCGTCCCCCATCAAGCCGGCGGGACACACGACCGCATGGACGAGGCCCGTCTGGCCGATCTGGTGGCAGGCCGCTGCGGCCATGCTGCCGCTCCTCACATAGGCGATGACGAGGAACGCGGCGACCAGCACGGCAATCGCTGCCGCGACGATGAAGCCGATCAGCTTCCAGCTCGGCCCCTCCTCCGTCGTCTTGCGAGGGGCAGCAGGCTTGCTCTTGGCGCGCAGCGCCCGCTTTCCGACCGCGAGGACACCGCTCGCGCCAGCCGCCAGTTGTCTCGCGCCGGCGGGACGAGCGGGCGAAGAGTGAACGGTGCGGGTGGGGGCCGAATTGCCGGCCATCACGAATCGCGCGGGCTGTCGCATGGTTGTCTTCCGTCGACGGTGCGCAGCGGAGCCGAATGTCTGCGCTCAGTCGGCTGTCTCTCCGTTGGCTGTTCAACGGCCGCAAACGCGGCGGCCAGGGATCCCAGGAGAGCATGGCGGCCGTTAAAACATCGGAACCATAAAACTCAATTTATCTAAAATTTTTAATCGACTACGATCATTTGCTGAACTCGTGCCGAGCTTTGTCAACGCGGCTCGAAGCCTGAGGTTCCATAGTGTGTCGGACGATTCATTCCACAGGATCCTTCCCATGAAGATCACCGCCATCCGCATCAGCCAGCATCGCTACAAATTCGACCCGCCCTTCCATGCCAGCTGGGACACGCGGCCCCGCACCAATTGGGACGCGACCATCGTCCGGGTCGAGACCGACGAGGGTGTCACCGGCATCGGCTCGGGCGACCTGATGGTGGGCTTCGCCGGCCATGAAGAGCTCTTCATCGGCCAGGACCCGATGGCGATCGAGCGCCATTACCGGATCCTCGCCAACATCAATTTCCATTATGGCCGCTGCTGGCCGCTCGACCTGGCGCTGTGGGATCTCGCCGGCAAGATCACCGGCCAGCCCTGCTGGAAGCTCCTGGGTGGGCTTTCCAACAAGGTCCGCGCCTACGCCTCCTCCGGCACGCTGCGCAAGCCGGAACAGCTGGTCGAGGTCGCCCAGCAATTCATCGCGCAGGGCTTCGGCGCCATGAAGATCCGCTTCCATCGCGGCGACTGGCGCCAGGACATCGCGGCCTTGACCGCCGTGCGCCAGGCGGTCGGCGACAAGCTCACTCTCATGGTCGATTGCAATCAGGGCTGGCGCATGCCCTGGGACACGGCCCAGCCCTGGAGCCTGAAGGACGCGCTCCAGGTGGCGAAGCCGCTGGAGGAGCTCGAGGTCTTCTGGATGGAGGAACCGCTCCATCGCGCAGACTATGACGGCATGGCCGCCCTGCGGCAGTCGACCCGGGTGCGGATCGCCGGCGGCGAGATGACCCGCGAGCTCCATGAGTTCCGCAACCTGATCCAGCGGGGCAGCCTCGACGTGCTGCAGCCCGACGTGGCGCTGGTGGGCGGCATCACCGGCTTGCGCCGCGTCGGCCAGATGGCGCTCGAGCACAATCTGGTCTTCACGCCCCACACCTGGACCAACGGCATCGGCGTCATCGCCAACGCCCACCTGACCGCCGGCGCCACCGGCGCGCCCTTCCTGGAATTCCCCTACGACCCGCCCGAATGGGGCCTCGACCGGCGCGACTACATGCTGGTCGATCCGGTCGACGCCAAGGGCGGCTGGTTCACCCTCACGGACAAACCCGGCCTCGGCATCGAGCTCGACGAGGAGCGGCTGAAGGCGACGAAGATCGGGTGAGAAGGGGGGATCGGCGGCGGGGTTAAGCGGAGAGATCGAGATATTGTCCCCTCTCCCGCTTGCGAGAGAGGGAACCCTGGTCATCGACCGAGCAGCCCCCTCCTTAATCCTCCCCCGCAGGTGGAGGAGGAGATTGGAAAATCAGGCCGCGGCGTCCTGGGATGAGGACGGGCTGCGCTGGCCGATGCTGATCTGGTTGTTCCAGAACCGCTCGAGCTTCAGGAGCGACTTGTTCACGCCCTCGAGCTGGGCCATCTCGGGGCCGAGCGCCTCGATATGGCGGTCATACATCACGCGGATCCGGTCGCGGACGGCGAGCGCTTTTTCCGACAGCCGGACGATCTGGCTGCGGCGGTCATGGCGGGAGCGCTCCTGGATCAGATAGCCGTTCTCGACCATCTTCTTGACGTTGTAGGAGACGTTCGAGCCCAGGTAATAGCCGCGCTGGGTCAGCTCGCCGACGGTCAGCTCATCGTCGCCGATGTTGAACAGAATCATCGCCTGCACGTTGGACAGGTCACGAATGCCACCGCGGTCGAGCTCGACCTTGATGACCTCGAGACATTGCCGGTGCAAACGCTCGATCAATCCGATGGTGCTGAGATAACCGGCTGTCACGATGACGTCTCCTTGGCCCTTTGGCGGGGGTCTCTGAACTGTCATCGGTAGCACCCTCTGCTTAAGCCTTCCTTTACGGCTGTGGGTGCATGAAGTGGCATGCGTCAAGTCATTCCAAACACAGCGATATTCAAGGGCCTCCTCAGCTTCATCCAGAAGATGAAGAAGAGACGCTTTCTGTCGCTTTTGCCGGTTCTTGTGCTGGGCGTGATGCTAGCCGGGGCCGGCCATGCCCGCGCCGACTTCAAGGTCTGCAACAAGACCCCGGAACGGGTCGCCGTCGCCCTGGGCTTCCGCCAGCAGGGCCAATGGCTGTCCCAGGGCTGGTGGAACGTCGAGCCGTCGCGCTGCGCCACGCTCCTGCCCGGCAAGCTCTCCGAGACCAAGTACTATCTCTACGCCGACGCTAAGGCTCATAACTGGTTCATGGGCGGCGGCTTCCGCTTTTGCGTGAAGAACGACGAGTTCAAGATCATCGGGAACAGCAACTGCCCGCTCCAGGGGGGCTCCCCGCTTGGCTTCCGCGAGGTCGCTGTCGGCAAGAATGCGACCTTCGTCTACGAGATCTACGAGCCGACACCGTAAAATAGATCGATTTTACGGTTTCGGTTGACAGCGGGATTTGATTCCCGCATAAATCTTGCACGCGCCGATTTGAGCCACAGCTTGCGGGCGCGATAAAAATGCAGCTAAAGCGACGGTCGGTAGGACCGCCCCAGCTTCGCTGCGGCGGTTTTTTTGTTTTGGGCCGAAAGGGATTGGGGAGTGGTTCCCCTGGCGAAAGCCGAACGAACCCGCGGGGATTTGAGGGGCAGCTTGCACCGCGACACCAAACGCTAAAGCGTCCGAGTTTTCGGAGCCCCAATACCCAGTGACCCTTAGGAGGGCCCGAACCATGACCGTCAATTACCAGGATCGCTTCATCGCCGCCCAAACCCAGTTGCGGGACAAGCCCAACGAAGCCTTGCAGGTCTTCTCGGCGCTGACGCATTTGACGGGCGGGCTCTGCAGCGAAGCCCAGATCCGCGATTTCCACCTGACGACCGACAAGCCCTCGAGCCTCGCCGGCACCGCGCTGGGCGAGGATGCCGGCCCCGACCCGGCCGAACTGGTGCTGGCGGCGCTGGGCGCTTGCCAGGAAGCCACCTACCGCCTCTATGCCGACACGCTGGGAATCCCGCTGAGCAACGTCTCCGTGAAGGTCACGGGGCGCATCGACCTGCGCGGGCTCTTCGCCGTCGCCGACGGCGTGCGTCCCGGCTTCCGCGATATTCGCGCCGTGGTGACCATCGACAGCCCGGCCTCGATCGAGGATATCGAGCGGCTCAAGGTGACGGTCGACCGGCATAGCCCGGTCCTCGACATGCTGCGCAACGTGACCCCGGTCCAGACCAGCCTCGATCTCGTCAACCGGGCGGCACGGCCCGCGGCCGCGTGATAGGCTGAGCCATCCGATTGCAGGGAGGATGACCATGCCGACAAACAGCAAGCACCCCGAGACGCTGGTGCTGCATGCGGGCAACTACCGCAGCGACCCCGCCACCAATGCGGTGGCGGTGCCGATCTATCAGACAACGTCCTATCAGTTCCAGAGTTCCGAGCATGCGGCCAACCTGTTCGGCCTCAAGGAATTCGGGAACATCTATACCCGCATCATGAATCCGACCAATGCGGTGCTCGAGGAACGGGTGGCAGCGCTCGAGGGCGGCGTTGCCGCGCTCGCGGTCTCTTCCGGCCAGGCAGCGTCGGCCTTCTCGATCCAGAACATCGCCAAGGCCGGCGACAATTTTGTCGCCTCGACCGACCTCTATGGCGGCACCTGGAACCTCTTCGCCAACACGCTGAAGGAGCAAGGCCTGGAAGCGCGGTTCGTCGATCCGTCGGATCCAGAGAATTTCCGCCGCGCCACCGACGCCAAGACCCGCGCCTACTACGCCGAGACGCTGCCCAATCCCAAGCTGCATATCTTCCCGATCAAGGAAGTGGCCGATATCGGGCGCTCGCTCGGCGTGCCGCTGATCATGGACAACACCGCGGCGCCCGTGCTGTGCAAGCCGTTCGACCATGGCGCGGCGATCGTCGTCTACTCGACCACGAAATATATCGGCGGCCACGGCACCTCGATCGGCGGCCTGATCGTCGATGGCGGCAATTTCGACTGGGAGAAACATGCCGACCGCTTCCCCGGCCTGAACCAGCCCGATCCGAGCTATCACGGCGCGGTCTGGACGCAAGCCGTGAAGGCACTGGGGCCCATCGCCTATATCATCAAGGCGCGCGTCACGCTGCTGCGCGACCTCGGCTCCTCGATGAGCCCCTTCAACGCCTTCCTCTTCATCCAGGGGCTCGAGACCCTGCCCTTGCGCATGCGCCAGCATTGCGAGAACGCGATCAAGACGGCGGGCTGGCTGAAGAAACATCCGGCCGTGACCAAGGTCATCTTCCCGAGCTTCCAGACGGGCGAGACCAAGCGCCGGGCCGACACCTATCTCAAGGGCGGTTATGGCGCGCTCCTGGGCTTCGAGCTCAAGGACGGCAAGGAGGCCGGGCGCAAATTCATCGACGCGCTCCAGCTCTTCTATCACGTCGCCAATATCGGCGACGCGCGCAGCCTCGCCATCCATCCGGCGACGACCACCCATTCGCAGCTGACGCCGGAAGAGCAGATCAAGACCGGTGTGACCGACGGCTATGTCCGCCTGGCGCTCGGGCTCGAGCATATCGACGATATCCTGGGCGATCTCGACCAGGCGCTCGAAGCGGCGACCGGAGTCAAGCGCGCAGCTGAATAATCGCAACCTCTCCAGGCCCCCTCCCCTTGCGGGAGGGGGTAGGGGGAGGGGTCCGCGCGATGCCCATCGCGAAAACGCGATGCTGCAACAGCCCCCTCATCCAGCTTCGGGTAAGTTTCCGCTTCGCTACGACTAACCCCTGCGCAACCTTCTCCCCCACTTCGTGGTGGAGAAGAAAGAAGAGCGCCGCGTTCATCTCACGCCAATATCTCGATGCCGAAGCTGTCGCGGAATCCGCGGCGGCCGGCGGCGGTGATGACGAGGGCGCGGCTGTCGCGCTGCCGCTGCACCCAGCCGATCTCGAAGCAGCGCGAGCCGAGGGCGGCGCCCAGTGATCCTGCGAGATGCGGCCGGCGCTCGCTCCAATCGAGGCAGGAGCGTGCGAAGTGGCGCTTCTGGCAGGAGGCCGAGGCAATATCCACCCCAAGCTCGTCGAAGAAGGTCCGACCCCGGCGGCTGACCTGGTAGTCGGCGACGTCGGGATGGAGATGGCCCTGCGTCAGCAGCCGGTCCATGAGCGCGACGCCGAGCTTGCCGGCCAGGTGATCGTAGCAGGTCCGCGCCACGCGCAGCGCCTCCCCGCCGCGCGATGACGACGGCCGGCGGCGAGGCTGACGCTCGCCCAGCAGCACCATCATGCTCTCGATCGCGGAAGCCACCAGCGAGTTGGCGAGCCGGAAATAGCGAAACCGTCCTTGGGTGATGACGTCGAGCAGGCCGCCATCGACCAGCTTGGCGAGATGCTCGCTGGCGGTCGAGGCCGACACGCCCGCGACATGCGCGAGTTCTTTGGCGGTCAGCGCCCGCCCGTCCATCAGGGCCGCCAGAATGTTGGCGCGCGCCGGATCGCCCATCAGCGAGGCCACGCCAGCAAAGGAAGGTTCGCGAATGCCCATGGGCCAAGGCTAGGCCCGGCAGGCCACGGGCGCAACGGCCGATAGTTCGGCCGTGGCCGAAGCGTCCGTCGGGGACAGGGCCGCGCCGCCGAGCGCAATCTCCCGGCGCGAAAGTACCGCCACGGAGTGA
This sequence comes from Hypericibacter sp., assembly GCF_050729195.1. Classification (NCBI taxonomy): domain Bacteria; kingdom Pseudomonadati; phylum Pseudomonadota; class Alphaproteobacteria; order Rhodospirillales; family Dongiaceae; genus Hypericibacter; species Hypericibacter sp. Next base: position 37,721 of record NZ_JBOHKS010000312.1, on the reverse strand, counting down.
CCCGCCATGAATCCGGACGCATCGAAGCCGACGGCCAAGCCCATCGATTACCTGCTGCTGCTCTGCCTGGCGACATTGTGGGGCGCGTCCTACAGCCTCATCAAGGTCGGCGTCGAGACCATTCCGCCGATCACTTTTATCGCCGGGCGCACCGTCATCGCGGGCGCGCTTCTGCTGGCGGTCATGCGCATGCGCGGCATCACGATGCCGCGCGATCTCCGGACCTGGGCCCGCTTCCTGTTCCAGGCGCTGATGAACAGCGTGCTGCCCTTCACCCTCATCGCCTGGGCCGAGCAGACGATCGATGCCGGACTCGCGGCCATCCTCAACTCGATGACGCCGATCTTCACCTTCCTCTTGACCTGGCTGCTGATGCGCCCCGAGACCGCCCGCTTCCGGAAACTGATCGGCGTCGCGACCGGCTTTGCCGGCGTGACCCTGATCGTCGGTGTCGGCGCGCTGGAGGGCATCGGCCGCGATGTCGTCGCCGAACTCGCCGTGATCGCGGCGACCATCTGCTATGCCGGGGCTGCCATCTTCGGGCGGACATTCTCGAACCTCAGCCCCCTGGCGCCCGCCGCCGGGTCCCTCCTCTGCGGCGCGGTGGTGCTGGTGCCGGTCAGCCTCATCGTCGATCGCCCTTGGACGCTCAGCCCGTCGACGCAGTCGCTGGAGGCGCTGGTCGGGCTGGCGGTCTGCTCGACCGCCCTCGCCTTCGTGATTTTCTTCCGGCTGATTCGCACCTTGGGATCCGTCGGCACCACGGCGCAGGCTTATCTGCGCGCGCCGATCGGCGTCGCCATCGGCGTCGTCACGCTGGGCGAGCAGCTCGCCTGGTCGTCGGGACTCGGGCTTCTGCTGGTCCTCGCCGGCGTCGCCGCCATGACGACGCAACGGCTTCCGTCCATCCGATCCATGCTAACGCGCCGTCCGACCGAAACGGCTCCAGCGAAGCAATGATCGGGAAGACCTGCTCGTTTGATCGGCGTTGAGTGCGATGCAGACCCGCGGTCGCGTCACCTTGTGCCGCCATCGCCTTCGTGATCGACTGCCGCCGCAACTGACAATCGAAAGCTCCCTGGCTCTCCATGATCGCAAGCTCGTCGCCGCAGCGCATGACCGGATGGGAATGGACGCTCCTGGGCCTGTTGTCGCTGGTCTGGGGCGGTTCCTTCTTCTTCAACCGAATCCTCGTTCTCGAGCTGCACCCCTTCACCATCGTGTTCGGCCGCGTCGCCATCGCAGCCCTGACGCTGCTGGCCGTGCTGCGGATCACGGGCCAGGCTCTCCCGCGCTCACGCGCACTGTGGCGCAGCTTCTTCATCATGGGGCTGCTCAACAATCTGCTCCCCTTCACCCTGATCGTCTGGGGCCAGACCCAGATCGCGAGCGGCCTCGCCGCGATCCTCAACGCCACCACGCCGCTCTTCACCGCACTCGTCGTCCATTATCTGGCGAAGGACGAACGCGAGCGGCTGACCGGAAACCGCCTTCTCGGCGTCGTCATCGGCTTCGTCGGAGTGGTACTGATCGTCGGTCCTGCGAGCCTCGCCGGGCTCGGACTCAATCTCATGGCCCAGCTCGCGGTGCTGGCCGCCGCGATCTCCTATGGTTTCGCCAATAATTTCGGCCGGCGCTTCCGGACCGCGGGCGTGCCGCCGCTGGTCGCGGCCGCGGGCCAGGTCTGCGCCACCTCGGTCATGTCGCTGCCGCTCATGCTCATCATCGACCGGCCCTGGGAGCTGACGGTCCTGCCCGGCGTCGCAACCTGGGCGGCCCTCCTCGGCCTCGGGCTTCTGAGCACGGCTTTGGCCTATGTGATCTTCTTTCGCCTGCTGTCCGGCGCCGGCGCCGTCAATGTCGCGCTGGTAACGCTGCTGGTCCCTGCCAGCGCGCTGATCCTCGGCGCCCTCGTCTTCGCCGAGCGGCTCGATTGGAACGAGCTGCTCGGCATGGCCGTGATTCTGGCCGGTCTGGTCGTCATCGATGGACGCGTGCTGGTGGCGCTGGCTCGGAGGCTGTGAAGGCCCTTCGCCGCAATGCGCTCAACCTCCAGGGTCTCGTCTTCCGGGCGCGATATGCGCCGGCGACAGATGCCCGTCAGGTTCACGGTCGTTTAATCGAGAAAGCCGGTATAGATATTTCCGGGCAGCGGCTCATGGAGTCGCGCGACCGCGAGTCATAGTCCGCGTATAGGGAAGAACTTATTGACGCCCACCGAAGCACTGCGGAACGACAAGGGCGCGTCGTCTGGCCGCGTGGAGACGATCGGCATTGCTACGGCCATTGCCGTGGCCCTGGCGCTGGCGGCCTGCCATGTCCTCCTGGCGGTCCGCGCCGAACTCCATCCCACCGAGGCCTATTACTGGCTCTGGTCGCGTTATCCGGCGATCTCCTATTACGACCATCCGCCGATGGTCGCTTGGTGGATCTGGGCGGGGACCCAGATCTTCGGTACGACCACGCTTGGCATCCGCATCGCGTCCATCCTTTCGGTGCTCGCGACTTCTGCTGCCCTCTATGCCACGGGTCGCGTTCTCTTCGAGCCCGCCATCGCCGCCCGCGCGGCCCTCTGGTCCAACGTCACGCTGCTGGCAGCCGTGGGCGGTTTCGTGGCGACACCGGATGCGCCTTCCACCTTCTTCTGGGCGCTCAGCTTCCTGTGTCTTGCCATCGTCTTCAGGACGGGGCGCGGCGCCTGGTGGCTTGCCGTCGGGCTCTTCGCCGGCCTCGGGGCGATGTCCAAATACACCGACCTATTTCTGGGCCTCGGTATCCTGCTGGCGCTCGTCATCGACCGCGACCTGCGCCGCTGGTTCGCGAGCCCATGGCTCTGGGCGGGCGGCGCGTTGGCGCTCATCGCGTTCTCGCCGGTACTCCTGTGGAACCACGAGCATGGCTGGGCGAGTTTCGGGTTCCAGTTCGGCCGATTGGCCGGCACGGGCTTCACGCCTTCGCATCTCGCGGAGTATGTCGGCGGCCAGATCGCGTTGCTCAATCCTTTCATTGCCGTTTTTGCCGCCTTAGCGATCCTCCTCTGGGTTCGCGGACCTGCGGTTCGTTGGCGCCGCGAGATCGGTTTCTCGCTCGCGACCGTCACGCCGCTGATCCTCTATATGCTGTTCCACGCCACTCATGATCGCGTCGATGGCGGCTGGCTCGCGCCTGCCTATCCAGCCGTGGCGCTGAGCGCCGCGGCCGCTGCCCAGTCTTTCGAAGGTTCGACGGCCTGGCCTGGCCTGTTGCGCTTCATGCGCCGAGCGGCGGCACCCGTCGGTATCGCAGCTGCGCTCGGCGTCCTCGGGCTTCTCTACAGCCCAGGAACAAGGATCGCGGGCCAATTCGGAAACTTGAGCGCATTCAGCGGCTGGTCTCACCTGGCCAGCGACGTCGACGAGATGAGGCGCAAGGCCGGCGCCAGTTGGATCGCCACGGACAACTACAGAACGGCCGCCCTGCTCTCTTTTTACCTGCTCGGCAACAACGTGACGGTCGAGCAGGTCAACGAGCGCATTCGCTATGTCTTCGCACCCTTGCCGGACGCATCGCTTCTGAAGGAGCCCGCTCTGCTCCTGCTGCGCGGCCGCTTGACGACCCCGACGGACTACACCCATTGCTTCGGGGTCACCGAAAAAATTGGCACCCTGGGACGCCAGGGCCGCGCAGGCAAGCTGCTGGAGCCCATCGATGCCTTTCGCGTCGATCAGCCGATCTCTTCCCTCTTCCAAACCGGCTGCGACGGCGGGCCATGATGCTGTCAGCCTGACGGCGAACTCGGCATCCTGGCCGCAGCCCGGCTCGTGGGCTCACTTGCCAGTGAAGACCGGCTTGCGCTTCTCTAGGAACGCCTTGGCCCCCTCCTCCTGGTCCGCGGTCGAGTAGCACAAGGCGAAGGCCTTGATCTCGGCCTGGAGGGCGGATTCGGTATCGGCGTCGACCGCGATGTTGAGCGAGGATTTGAGCTGGGCCAATGCGAAGGGGGCCAGCGCGCAGAGACTCTCGGCCAATACCGCCGCAGCCTTCCCGAGCTCCTCGGGCGCATGGACGGAGGCGACCAGGCCCAGCGTATAGGCGCGCTCGGCGGTGATCGGCTCGCCGGTCATGGTCATCATGCGCGCGACCGAGGAGCCGGCGATCTTGGTCAGCCGCACGGTGCCGCCGCCGCCCGGCAATATGCCGAGCTTGATCTCAGGCAGACCGAGCCGCGCGTTCGACGAGGCCAGGCGGATGTCGCAGGCGAGCGCCAGCTCCAGCCCGCCGCCGAGGCAGTAGCCATTGATGACCGCCACCACCGGCTTGGGCGCGGCCACCAGCGCGTCCGTGACCTTCTTGATGCGCGCTCCCAAGTTCAAGGCGTCGGCCGGCGAGGCGCCCCCGAATTCGGTGATGTCCGCCCCGGCGACGAAGGCCCGGTCGCCCTCGCCGGTCAGCATGATCACGCGCAGCGACTTGTCCGCCGAGAGCTGAAGGACGGCATCGAGAAGCTGCTTCACGACCGCCGCGTTGAGCGCGTTCAGCGCCTTGGGCCGCCGCACCGTGATCGTGCCGATGGCACCACTGATCTCGGCCGTTACCAAAATCTCCGTCATGGGATCCTCCTCCGCCCGTTTTCCAATGGCCCGGCTTTCAATGCACGCGCTCGATGAGCATGGCCAGGCCCTGGCCGCCGCCCATGCAGAGGGTGAGGATGGCCCGCCGCGCGCCCTGGTCCTCCAGGTGCTGCAGCGCCGTGAGCGCCATGCGCACGCCGGTCGCGCCCGGCGGATGGCCGAGGGAGATGCCGCCGCCATAGAGGTTGGTCGCGTCGCGCGGGATCCCGAGCTGGGCCTCGGCATGGAGATTGACCGAGGCGAAGGCCTCGTTGACCTCGAAATAGTCGATGTCCGAGACTTTGAGCTTCTGCTGCTCGAGCAGCTTCTTCGTAGCCGGGACGGGGCCGCAGCCCATGATGCGCGGCGGCACGCCGGCGATGGCATAATCGACCAGCCGCACCCGCGGCCGGACCCCGGCCTTCTCGGCGGCATCCCGCTCGGCGACGATGACGAAGGCGGCCCCATCGGTCACGCCGCTGGAATTGGCCGGCGTCACCTTGCCGCCCGCGCGGAAGATCGGCTTCATCGCCGCGATCTTCTCCATGGCGATGTCGGGCCGTGGGAACTCGTCGGCCGTCATGCGCCGCCGCCCCTTGCCGTCCGGCACCTCGATCGGCGCGATCTGCTTGGCGAGGAAGCCGCTGGCGGCCGCCGTACCGGCGCGGCGCTGGCTGCCGATCGCGTACTCGTCCATGGCCTCGCGCGTATATTGATAATCCTCGGCCAGGTTCTCCGCGGTCTCCCCCATCAGCTCGAGGCTGAGCGGATCGCGATAGGCCCAGTCGAGCGCGTCGACCATGGTCTGGGGGCCGCGCTTCGAGCCCCAGCGCGCCGAGGTGATGATGTAGGGCGCGCGCGAGAAATTCTCGCCGCCGCCGGCCAGCGCCACGCGGCCATGGCCGGCACCGATATGCTCGGCGGCCGAGATGATCGCCTGCAGGCCCGACCCGCAGGCGCGGTTGACGTTGAACGCGATCGAGCTCTCCAGCAGCCCCGCCTTGAGCGCGACGGCGCGGGCCGCGAGATAGCCCTCCTGGTCCACGGGCAGCACATTGCCCCAGACGAGCTGATCGACCTTCTCGGCGGCGAGTCCTGCCCCGTTCAGCGTCGCGCGCGCCGCATGGTTGCCCAGCTCAACCAGCGACACGTCCTTCAGCGACTTGCCGAAATCCCCGAAGGGCGTCCTCATTCCGCCGCACATCACGATTTCCATAGCCTTGCCTCCAGTTGAACTCGATGTCGGGTGGATGGCGCCGCCTCAGCGGGGCACCGGTTCGTCGGTTTCCAGGGCATGACGGAGCCGCACCATGCCCGCAAGCCAGCGGTCATAGTCCGCCGTCTTGCGCTTCATATAGTCGGCGACGACGGGGTGCGGCAGGATCAGGAACCGCTCGGCCTCAAGCCCTTCGATGACGCAGGCCGCGACCTCCTCGGCGCTCATGACGCCGTCGCGCGCCTGCGGGCCCGCCGGCAAAGAATGGAGCATGGGCGTATCCACGCCCTGGGGACAGAGCACCGAGACGCGGATGCTGTCGTCGCGATGGGCGATCGCCAGCGTCTCGGCGAATCCGATCGCCGCATGTTTCGTGGTGGCGTAGGCCGCACCGCCGATCTGGGACAGCAGGCCCGCCGCCGACGCGGTGTTGAGGAAATAGCCGCCGCCCCGCGCCGCCATGCGCGCGGTGAGCGCGCGCGCCGCATAGACATGGGCCATGACATTGACGCCCCAGCTTCGCATCCAGGCCGCGTTGGAGGCGCCGGTCGGGTCGCGCGGCGACGGATCGAAGGTGGCGATGCCGGCATTGGAGCAGAAGAGCGCGATCGGGCCGAAGCGGCTTTCGATGTCTTCGACCAGCCGGACGATCTGCGCCTCGTCGGAGACGTCGCATTTGACGGCAGCGCCAGCGATCTCGCCGGCCACGCGCCCGGCAGTGTCGAGGTCGAGATCGGCCACCACGACCTTGGCGGCGCCTTCCTGATGGAAGCGCCGGCAGAGCGCGCGGCCGATGCCGCTGGCCCCACCCGTCACCACCACGACCTTGCCCTCGACCTTCATCGATCGGCTTCCTCTCTCAAATGCCGCTGATCGTCGAGCCGCCATCGACGACGATGGTCTGGCCGGTGACGAACAGGCCGGCGCGCGAGGCGAGGAAAATGGCGGCACCGGCGATCTCGTCCGGCTCGCCGATGCGGCCCAGGGGCGTCGTGCCGGTATAGCGCGCGAGCATCTCGGGATTCTCCCAGAGGGCGCGGGCGAAATCGGTGCGGATCAGGCCCGGCGCGATGCAGTTGACACGGATGTTCTTCGGTCCGAGCTCGACCGCGAGGTTGCGGGCGAGCTGCATATCGGCCGCCTTGGAGATGTTGTAGGCGCCGATCACGGGCGATCCTTTCAGCCCGCCGATGGACGAGATGATGACGACCGCCCCGCCACCCTGGCGCTCCAGCTCGGGTGCCGCGAACTGGATCAGCCAGTTGTTGGCGATGACGTTGTTCTCGAGGATCTTGCGGAACTGCCCGTCATCGATCCCGGCCATGGGGCCGTAATAGGGGTTGGAGGCGGCATTGCAGACGACGATGTCGAGGCGGCCAAAGGTGGCCACGCTGCGCTCCACCAGCGCCTTGAGATCGTCCTTCGACGATATGTTGGCCGCAAGCGCGATGGCCCTCCGTTCGCCATGCCGGTTGTTGATCTCGTCGGCGACGGCGATGCAGGCCGGCTCCTTGCGCGACGAGATCACGACGGAGGCGCCGGCCTCGGCCATCCTCTCGGCGATCGCGCGGCCGATGCCGCGGGACGAGCCCGTGACGATCGCGACCCGGCCGGAAAGATCGAACAGCATGCCCCTGCCTCTCAGGACGAACGCGGCGTGCGCCAGCCAGGCTTGCCGCGCCCGCCGACGAGGCCGGCCCGCACGCGCTGCTTCAGCAAGGGCCGGGGCCGGAAGCGCTCGCCATAGGCCTCATGCATGATCTCCTGCGCCTGCAGGCAGAGGCTCGAGGTGGTGGCATCCATCAGCTCGAACGGCCCCATAGGATGGCCGAGGCCGAGCTTGCAGGCGGTGTCGATGTCCTCAGGAGTCGCCACGCCCTCCTCCACCAGCCTGACCGCCTCGATCATCAGCACATGCAGCAGCCGATTCACCGCGAAGCCCGGCACGTCCTTGATGGCAATCGGCGTCTTGCCGACCGCGCGGCAGAGGCGCATCGCCAGCTCCAGCGTGGCCGGCGATGTGTCGAAGCCAGGCATCACTTCCACCAGCTTCATGCGCGAGACCGGCGAGAAATAATGGGTTCCGATGAAGTTCGCGCGCCTTGTCGGCGAGACATGCGAGGCCAGCACCGAGATGGGGATGGTCGAGGTGTTGGTGGCGATCACGCAGGCCGGCGGGCAGATCCCATCCAGCTTGACGAAGACCTCGGCCTTGACCTCCTCGCGCTCGAACACCGCCTCGGTGACGAAGTTGCGATCCTTGAAACGGCCGAGATCGGTGGTCGTCGCGATCCGCTTCAGGGCAGCGCCCGTCTCGTCGGCCTTGTAGAATCCGCGGGCGACGCCTTTCTCGAGGATCTCGCCCAACCGGCCCATCGCCAGGGCCAGGCTCTCCTCCGTCCGGTCGCAGAGCAGCACCTCGTGCCCGGCGAGCGCGAAGACCAGCGCGATCTCGCGACCCATCAGCCCCGCGCCGACCACGCCGATCTTTTCCTGGGATGCCATTGCCGTCTTCTCCTTCGAAATGCTCATGAGCCGATATTGCGGGCCAGCTCCCAAGCCTGCTCTGCGATGGGGCGTGCCGCGCGGCCGACTTCGGCGGCGCGCGCACTCGCGGCGTTGCCCTCGACGGCCCGCTTGGCGATGCCCTGGATGATCGCGGCGATGCGGAACATGCTGTAGGCCATATAGAAACCCCAGACGGGAATGTCCTGCCGACCGGTCCGCTCGCAATAGCGCGCGACATAGGCCGCTTCGTCGGGAATGCCGAGGCCAGCCAGATCGACGCCGGCGAGGCCACGGAAGACGCCCGGCGAGATGCGCCAGGCCATGGCGTGATAGGCGAAGTCGCCCAGCGGATCGCCCAGGGTCGAGAGCTCCCAATCGAGAACCGCCACGACCCGCGGCTCGACGGGGTGGAAGATCAGATTATCCAGCCGGTAGTCGCCATGAACGATGCCGGAGCCGCTTTGCGCCGGGGCGTTGCGCGGCAGCCACTCGATCAGCCGGTCCATCGCGACGATTTCTTCGGTCTGCGATGCCTGATATTGCTTCGACCAGCGGGCGATCTGCCGCTCCAGGAAATTGCCGGGGCGCCCATAATCGCCGAGACCGACCGCAGCCGGGTCGACCTGGTGGAGGCGCGCGATCGTCTCGTTCATGGAATCATAGATCGCCGCGCGTTCCTCGCGCGTCAGGTCCGGCAGCTTCTGGTCCCAGAAGATCCGTCCCTCGACGAAATCCATGACATAGAACGGCGTGCCGATGATCGCCGGGTCGTCGCAATAGGCATGGGTTCGCGGCACCGGCACCCCGCTGCCACGCAACGCCGAAAGCACGCGGAACTCGCGGTCGACCGCATGGGCGCTGGGCAGCAGCGTTCCCGGCGGTTTGCGCCGCAGGACATAGTCGCCGGACGGGGACTCCAGGCGATAAGTGGGATTGGATTGGCCGCCCTCGAACCGGTGGATCCGCGCCGGCCCTCGGAACCCGGCGACATGGGTCGAGAGCCAGCTTTCCAGATTCGCCCATTCCGCGGGAACCGGCGATCCGGTCGCCTTCTGATCCGGCCCACTCACGAGATCATCCTCGCGCGCGCCGATGTCGGGAAGCGCTTCATCCCGCCGCATTGGATCGGTTGGAATGTTTCTTCAGCTCGATCCGGGCGATCTGGTTGCGATGGACCTCGTCCGGTCCGTCGGCCAGCCGCAAGAGGCGCGCCGTCGCATAGGCGGCCGCAAGGCCGAAATCATTGCTGGTGCCGCCACCGCCATGGGCCTGAATGGCCCAGTCGATGATCTGGCAGGCCATGTTCGGCACCGCGACCTTGATCATGGCGATCTCCGCCCGGGCCGCCTTGTTGCCCACCGTGTCCATCATGTAGGCGGCATTGAGCGTCAGCAGCCGCGCCTGCTCGATCATGATGCGGGATTCGGCGATCCGTTCCTGCGTCACCGTCTGTTCCGAGACCGGCTTGCCGAAGGCGACGCGCTGTGAGGTGCGGATGCACATCTTCTCGAGCGTCCGCTCGGCGAGACCGATCAGGCGCATGCAATGATGGATGCGCCCGGGCCCGAGGCGGCCTTGCGCGATCTCGAAGCCACGACCCTCGCCCAGCAGCATGTTCGAGGCCGGAACCCGCACATTCTCGAACAGCACTTCCGAGGCACGGTCCGGCACGCCATAGAAACCGAACACCGGCAGCGCTCTCACCACCGTCACGCCCGGCCTATCCATCGGCACCAGGATCATCGATTGCTGGCGGTGGCGGTCCGGATTGGCCGCGTCGGTCTTGCCCATGAAGATGCAGATCTTGCAGCGCGGATCGGTCGCGTTGGTGGTGTACCATTTGCGCCCATTGATGACATAGTCATCGCCGTCGCGGATGATCGAGCTTTCGATGTTGGTAGCGTCCGACGAGGCCACGGCTGGCTCGGTCATGGCGAAGCAGGAGCGGATCTCGCCCGCCAGGAGCGGCTTCAGCCAGCGCTCCTGCTGCGCGGGAGTTCCGTAACGCGCCAGCACCTCCATATTGCCGGTGTCGGGGGCCGAGCAGTTGAACAGCTCCGGCGCCAGATGCGAGCGCCCCATGATCTCGCAGAGCGGCGCATATTCGAGATTGGTGAGGCCGGCGCCATGCTCGCTCGCGGGCAGGAAGAGGTTCCACAAGCCCTCCTTCCGCGCCAGCAGCTTCAGCTCTTCCACCATCGGATAGACCTTCCAGGGGCCGAGCTCCTCCGCCTCGCGATAGAAGCGGGCTTCGTTGGGATAGACATGCCGGTCCATGAAGCCCTCGATGCGGGTCTTCAGGGCCTGAACCTTGTCGGATTTCTCGTAGAACATCGGCGTTATCGGCTCCCGTCTTTCCGCTGAAAGCGCGTCTCGTCCGGCCAGGGCCAGAGGACCCGCCGACGGCGCGGCCGTTTCAGCTCAGTGAATGGCCGCATACATGATCTTCTCTTCCGTCGCCTCGGAGGCCGACATTTCCTCCACGATCCTGCCGCCGCGCGCGATCAGGATCCGATCGGAAACCGAGAGAATCTCCGGCAGATAGGAAGAGATAACGACCACGGCCTTGCCCTGCGCGGCGAGCGCGCGGATTGCCGCATGGATCTGCGGGATCGCACCCACATCGACGCCGCGCGTGGGCTCGTCGAAGATCACCACCGAAGGCTCCTGCGCCAGCGACTTGGCGACCACCACCTTCTGCTGGTTGCCGCCGGAATATTCGATGATCCTCAGGCTGCGCTTCAAGGCCGATATGGCGAGCGTCTTGACCCAGCGATCCGCCACGGCCTTGCGCTCCTTCAGCGAATAGAGGAAGCGCCTGCCCTTGGGCGAGGCCAGATAGCCCAGATAGATGTTGTCGTCGGCGGTCATGGTCTCGAAGAAGCCGTCCAGCTTGCGATCCTCGGTAATATAGACGATGCCGTCGCGAACCGCCTGGCGCGGGACGCGATAGCGTACCGGCTTGCCGTTGAGATAGATCAAGCCGCCGCGCAGAAAGTTGCGTTTGCGCGCGCCGCAGATGATATGCGCCACCTCGGTCCGGCCGGCACCGACCAGCCCCGCCATGCCGACCACCTCGCCGGCATAGACCGAGAAGGACATGTTCTTCACCACGCTGCCCATAGTGACGTTCTCGACCGCCAGCACCTGCCGGCGTTCCTTGGGCTTTGCCGGAGCCGCCGCCGGCGCCTCGCCGCCCTCCTCATGATCGGCATAATAGGTCGCTCCGATGTCGCGCCCAACCATCATCCGGACGATCTGGGCACGGTCGAGCCCGGCGGCGGCGCTCGTGCTGACCAGCTTGCCGTCGCGCAGCACCGTGATGCGGTCCGCGATCTTCAGCGCCTCCTCCAGCGCATGCGAGATGAAGATGATGCCGACGCCCTTGGTTCGCAGGCTGTTGAGGAGATGGAAGAGATGCTGGATCTCCTCCGGCGTCAAGCTGGCCGTCGGTTCGTCGAAGATGAGGACGCGTGCATTGCGGCGGACCGCGCGGGCGATCTCCACCATCTGTCGCTTGGCGGTGCCCAGCGTTTCCACCAGGGCCAGGGGATCGACGTTGAAATTGAGCGCCTGCTGCGACTGCTGGGCTGCGATGTTGATCTTGCGATAGACGGTGACGAGATCCTCTCGGCCCAGCTCGAGATTCTGGGCGACGGTCATGGAGGGGACGAGGCTGGTCTCCTGATAGACCATGGCCACGCCCGCCTTGAGCGCCTCGCCCGGCGAGGCGAAGGACACCTTCTCGCCACCCAGGAAGTAATCGCCCGACGTCAGCTCGATCGCACCGGCGATGGCCTTGCAGAGCGTCGATTTGCCGGCGCCGTTCTCGCCCAGGAGCGCATGAATCTCGCCCGGTCGCAGATCGAAATTGACGCCATCGATCGCATGGACGCCGCCATAGACCTTGCTGCCATTGACGACGCGCAGCACCGGTTCGGCCGACGACATGTTCATGCCGCCGCTCCTTCCCCGGCGGACGTCAGGGGCACCGAGGCGAGCTTGCCATGGCCCTTCGAGACCGCAATCAGGGCCGCACCGACTTCCGCCACCGCGGTGATGCCGTGCAGGCTGCCGGAGACCCGGCTATGCAGGCTCTCGGCAGCCGAGCCGTCGGGTTCGAGGCGCGCGACCAGGCCGTAGGACCGCGCCGGCGCCCAGGGCTTCTGGATTCCGAGCTTCTTGATCCGCCCGATCTGGGTGGGCTCGCGATAATCGAGCCGGCCGCCGAGCGACGGGCCGATCCACAGATCCGGCTCGACCTGCGCCATCATCTTCATGCGGAAGGCGGGCTCTCGCAGGATGAATTCCGTGAGCTGCGTGCGCAGCGCGAAGAAGGCGACCCAGTATCCGCCCTTGCTGCTGCGGGCGATGCGGCAGGGATAGCCGACGAAGTTCTTGACCAGCACATGAACGGCGCCGTCCTCGCGGGCGACCGCGGACAGGCGGTGCGACCAGGCTTCGGCGAGCAGGACTTCGCTCTCGTCATGGCTGACCGCCACGCCCGCCGGCCAAGACAGGCCGTCGCAAAGAACGCGCGCGCCCGAAAGATCGGCCGCGCAGGCGACGAGCCGGCCGGATCCTGCGCGGTTCTGCATCAGATCGACCAGCCATTGGCTCGTGCTGTTGCGGCGCGATCCATCGGTTGCGTAGATCGTGCCGTCGGAAGCGACAGCGATGGCGGTGACGCAGCCCAGGGCGACGCCACCCGCCGTCTCGAGCTGTGCAACACGCTTTCCCTGGCGGTCGAAGGCCTGGATGCCGCGGCCTTCGACCGCGACCAGCAGCAGGCCTGACAGTGTCCAGGCGAGCGCCCCCGCCGGCGCCTCGGTCCGCTGAAAGATGTCATGGGTCTCCGAGCGCGGGCCCGAGCAAACATGAACCGCGTTGCCGGCGGAGACATAGAGCCGTCCGTCCGGGCCCAGCGCAATCGAGTCCGGCGCTTGGAACGAGGTCAGCAGCTCGGCCTGCTCCAGCCGCTGATTGGGTGAGAAGCCGCCATCGAGCACCGGGATCGCATGGACGTCGCGGCCCGGGAAGAAGATGCGGTCGATGATGTCACGCGCCAGCGACATGCTCCGCCCTCCTTTCCGCCACCGTTTCCTTCCGGCCTGATGTCCTGCTCTTCGAGCCCCAATAGGACTCCCAACTGGTCCAGCTCTGGTCGACATTGGGCAGCTTCAGCCGGCCGATGCGGTTGTTCTCGAGCCCGCCGATATAGAGATAGCCCTTATGCTCGCGCATCGAGGTGATCGTCGGATGCGCCTGGGCGCCGGGATCCCACAGCGACTCCAGCACCTCGCCCTTGTCGTTGAACTTGATCACGCAGCCATAATTGATGCCGGGGCAGAGCCATTCATCGGGCGGGATCTGCTTGACCATGCGCACGCGGAAGGCCGGGTCGGCCATGGCGAGGTCATAGACCGGCGAACGCAAGCCCACGAAGGCGAGCCAATAGGTGCCGTCCGAGGCGCGATTGATGTTGTCGGGATATCCTGGAAGATTGTCGACCAGGATCTCCAACTGCCCCGTCTTGGCGCCTGCGATCCAGTAGCGATAGATCTTGCAGAGCCAGGTGCTGGCCCAGAGCACGGACTGCCCGTCATGGGCGATGCAGACACCGTTGGGAAAAGCCAGGTTCTTGAGGATCGTCCGCGTCTTCCCCGTCGCCGGGTCGTGGCAGATGAGGCGGCCATTGCCGCGGCCCTCGAAACCGTCGAGCGCCCAGTCCGAAAGATCGTAGCGGGTCGTCGCGTCGCTGAAATAGATCTTGCCGTCGGGCGCGACATCGAGATCGTCCGCCAGCCAGAGCCGGGAGTCGTCCTTGAAGCGATACCAGGTCCGGTTGGTCTCGTCGGTCACCTTGAAGACGGTGCGGTCCGGCCTCACGCCATAGACGCCCATGGCCGCGACGCAGACCAGCAGGTTCTCCTCGCGGTCGAAGGCGAGCCCCAGCGGGCGCCCGCCGATGCGCGCGAACTCCTCGCGGGTCTCATAGTCCGGTGCGAGGAAGCGGATGATCGAGCCGTTGCGGTTGACCGTGTAGAGATTGTCGCGCCGGTCGAGGATGACGTCCTCCGGCCCCTCGATGCGGTTGAGCGCGATGGCTTCCACGGACTTGAGCCGGTCGTTCTCCGCATAAATGCTGCCGCTGCCACGCTCGATCGAGGGCGGCGACGGGAAATCGACCAGGCTGGGGCTGACATAGATCTTCTGCAGGATCTTGCCCTTGTTCTTGACGAACTTGACGTTGAAGCCCACGGCCGCCAGCAGGATGAAGCCGATCGCGGCCGAGGTCAGGCTGCCATGCGTGCCCAGCTGCACCAGACCGTTGATCAGCAGGAAGATGATGGCGGCGCCCATCAGGGCGCGGCTGATGGTGCCGCGGCCGCCGCTGAGGCTGATGCCGCCGACGACCGCGGCCGCCAGCGCATTGACCTCCCAGCCCACGCCCGTGTCGGTGCCGGCGCTGTTCTGCCGCGCCGCGTAGAGCAGGCCGGCGAAGGCCGTCAGCATCCCGGCCAGCACATAGGCCATGAAGAGCGAGAACTTCACATTGATACCGGCATGGCGCGCGGCCTTGCGGCTCGAGCCGACCGCCATGATGTGAACGCCCGAGCGGATGCGGGTCAGATAGAGATGCGCCGCCACGCCGATGACGATCAGGCAGACCATGTTGAACGGAACGCCGAGGAAGGAACCGATGCCGATATAGTCCCAGGCCGGGCTGTCGGCATAGCCGCTGGCGAGCTCGTCGGTGAAGGCCGCCGTCAGCTTGTTGTAGCCGGCGCGCACGACGATGAGGACGACCATGGTCGTCAGGAAGGGCCGGGTCTTGGCATAGGCGATGAGCCCGCCATTGATGGCGCCGATGACGGCCCCCCAGGCGAGCACGCCCAGCACAGCCACGGGAAAGGGCAGGCCCAGGATCTGCAGCAGATAGAGGGCGACGAAGTTCGCCATCGCGAAGACCGCGCCCACCGACAGGTCGATGCCCCCGGACAGGATCGTGATCGCCATCGCCATGGCGACGAAGGCCTGTTCGGGGAAGCTGCGCATCAGCTGCTGGAGCTGGATGAGCGAGGTGTAGCCGGGAATGGCCACCATGAAGCAGACGAACACCACGCACATCAACACGAATGGAACGATCGGTTCCATCCACCGCTTCTCGAGAAGCTCGCTCAGAAGCAGCTGAGGCGAATGCCGGTACCAGAAGCGCCGCAAGGTGTCCATTCAGCGTCCATTCGTTCGTCGGAAGACACTCATTCGTCGGAAGGACCGGCGCCCGCCCGCATCGGGACGGGCGCCGGCCGAAACGCAACGTCGAGAGGCGGAGGCCCTACTCCTTCGGCACCACGAAGCAGTACTGGCGGTCCTGCGGGCCGCTCACCCAGTAGTTCGTGGTGTAGAAGGCGTAATGCGTCGTGCCCGCCGGCCGGTCGTCCTGGAGCAGCGCCAGCACCGCGTTGACGATGGCCTCGCCCTGGAGATTGGCCGTGTAGGACAGGTTCTTGGTGTAGAGGCCTTGCTCGAGCATGTCGCAATCGGCCGGCTGGCCGTCGCTCGCCACGAAGACCTTGATCTGGCCTTCCTTGCCCGCGTTCTTGATGACCTGCGCGGCGCCCGCGGTCTGCGGACCCCAGACGCTGATGACGGCGCAGAGGTCGGGGTTCTGCTGAAGGACGTTGGTCATGACCTCCGAGGCCTTGTTCGCATCCCAGTTCACAGGCTGCGAAGACACGATCTTCATCGAAGAATCCGCTTCCAGCACCTCGGTGGCCGCCTTGGTCATGTCGAGCGAGTAGGCCGCCGTCGCCTCACCCTGCAGGATCGCGACCTTGCCGGAACCCTTACCGCCGCCACAGGCCGCCACCGCCTCCTGCGCCAGAAGCTTTCCCATGTGGGGAACGTCAGCCCCGACATAGGCGTCGGTGGTCGTATTCGACGACATGTTGACCTGGATCACCTTGATGCCGGAGTCCATGGCGCGCTTGAGCTCGCGGGCGAGCAATGTCGTCGTCGGATTCTGCACGATCAGGATGTCGGGCTTCTCGTTGATGAGCGTGCTCACCGCCTGCAGCTGCACGTCCGACTTGAAGTTCGGATCGCGCATCGTGAACTCGATCCCGTAATTGTCGAAATTGGCCTTCATCACGCGGGTCCATTCGGATTCCAGAACGCCGAGCCAGACGGGGACCCAGGCGACCTTCTTTCCCTTGGTCGCGGCCGTGAACTTGTCGAACAAATCCTGGCGCGGATCGGTGGCATGGGCCGTTCCGATCACGCCGGCACCAATGGCCGTCAAGGCAGCAGCAGCAACAGCGATCCGAAGTCCAGCGAGCCAGTGTTTTTTTAGCAGCATGGTTTCCTCCCTAGTGCCGAAGAACGATTTATGGGTTCGAGACGCCGACCGGCGCCCCTGTTGTCGGGCTCAGTCTCCCTGCTTCGCGGTCTCCTCATCGCGAGGATGCACATAGCTGTCGAACATGATGGCGCAGAGCAGCACCGCTCCCTTGATCATGTCCTGGGTCTGAACGTCGAGATTCATGATCGTCATGGCGTTGAGCAGAACGCCGATGAGGAGCGTCCCGGCGATGACGCTCAGAACATTGCCGCGCCCACCCACGAGGCTGACGCCGCCAAGGACGACGACCAGGATCACGTCGAAGATCATGGTCGATTCCGCGATCTGGAGATGGATCAGCGAGGTCGAGGCGACCATGACGACGCCGCCGACATAACCGATGGCCGAGCAGAGGCCATATTCCAGCATCGTCAAGGGGCGGGTCGCGATGCCGGAAAGCCGGGCCGACTGGGCGTTATCGCCATGGGCATAGATGAAGCGCCCGAGCACCGTGCGCGACAGGAACAGATGCAGCAGGATCGCGCAGACGGCGAACACGATCACCGGAACCGGCAGGCCATCCGCCAGCGTGCCGCCCAGCTTGAGGAACAGCTCGTGGCCCGGCTCGAGGAAGACCTGGTAATGCGGCACCACCAGCGCGCGCGTCACGCCCAACGCCAGGAGGCTCGATGCCAGCGTCGTGAAGAGTGCCGGGATCTCGACCACCGAGATCAGGAATCCGTTGAGGACTCCGATCGCGACCGCCAGCACCAGCCCGGCCAGAAGACCCAGCGCGATCGGAACGCCCGCATTGACGAGCGTGACCGCGATCGCCGCGGACACGGCGAGCGTCGCGATCTGGGAGAGATCGATGCCGCGGCCGATGACGACGACCGCCATGCCGAGCGCAAGGATGCCGAGGATCGAGACCCCGCGCGCCAGCGTGAAGAAGTTGCCGAGCGTCATGAATCCGGGGAGCGCCACGCTCAGCACGACCAGCAGAACCAGCGACAGCCCGAGCACGATGATCGACTGGTTGGGCTTATAGCCGCCCTTGCGCGCGCCTCTGCTCGCCGTCGTCACGATCGACATCGTCCCTCCCGGGAACGGGTGCTGCGGCGCGGCCGGCACCCTGCCTATTTTTCGGTCAAGCCATTGGTGCAACAGCCCAATTAAGCCGCAGCACCGTCTGAAACCGTCGCCATCATGGCCGGGGAAATCGCCTCGTACCTGATTGCTTGTTATAAGCTATTTGTTATAATATGCCACGGCTCAGGGATTGGCTGCAATATGTTCTGAGCGCCCAGAAATGAGGCAGTGGATGCCCCTTGAGATGCTGGAATCGGGAGCCCCGGACCATCCGTTCGGAGGTCAAATCAGCAAGGAGAGCATCAGCCAGCAGGCCTATGGCGCGATCCGCCATTCGCTGATGCGCAGTCGCCTGCGGCCTGGTCAGAAGCTCATCGCCCGCCAGGTGGCGGAAGAACTCGGCATCAGCGTGACGCCGGTGCGCGAATCCCTGCTCCGCCTGGTTTCCGAGTCCGCGCTGGTCATGGACGAGCGCGGGACCGTGATGGTGCCCGAGCTCAATCGCGATCGCTGCATCGAGATCCGCGATCTGCGAACGCTGGTCGAGGGCGAAGGAGCCGCACGCGCCGCCACACGCGCTACGGATGCGGAAATCGACGAGCTCGCGGCCATCCATGAGCGCTATATCGAGACCGAGAAGAACGACAACTTCACCGCCGCCCTCGCCGAGAACGAGAACTTTCATTTCGGCCTCTGCCGATTGGCGCGTTCGCCCGCTCTCTTTCGCATCGTCGAGAATCTCTGGATGCAGTTCGGGCCGGTCCTCGCCTTTCTCTATGACGGCCGCAGCCGTCCGTTCCACGGCGAGACGCATGGCCACATCCTCGTCATCGACTGCCTGCGGCGGCATGACGCCGAAATGGCCCGCAAGGCCATCACCCGAGACATCCTGATCGGCGGCAAGGCGCTGCTCGAGAAGTTGCCCAGATAGCCGCCTGCGCTCGGCGAGCCGAGCGTCGCCGGGGGAGAGAGATTTGCCGAGACTCCAGGATCGCTATTGGGCTGCCGACCGGCTCGGCGGAACGCTGCGCCCCGAGCAGCATTTCGACGGCCGGAAGATGCTCTGCTTCTCGGAGCGCCCGGCGACGATCCCGGCAATGTTTTCAGATCTGGTCCGGCGTTTTCCCGATCGCCCGGCTCTCGTCGAGGGCCGCCGCTTCAGCTATCGCGAACTCGATGCGGTGGTGACATCGATCGCCGCCGGCCTCGCCGCCCATGGCGTGAAGGCCGGCGACCGCATCGTCCTCTTCCTCGCCAATCGCTGGGAATTCCTCGCCGGCGTCCTCGCCTGCCTGCGGCTGGGCGCGATCGCCGTGCCGATCGGCACGCGCCAGCGTGCCGCCGAGCTGGAATTTCTGATCAATGACTGCACGGCCAGCCTCATCCTCTTCGAAGCCGATCTGGCGGGGTCGCTGCCGCCGGCGTCGGACATCCCCACGATCCTCCACCGCTTCTCGGTCGGCGGCCCGGCGCCGGGGGCCCATGGCTTCGAGGAATTGCTGGAAAGAAGCAACCCGGTGCCCGCGGCGACCGCCTCGGAAGAAGACCCGGCCGTCATCCTCTACACATCGGGAACGACCGGCCGGCCCAAGGGCGCCCTCCTCACCCATCTCGGCATGATCCATTCCGCGCTGACCTTCGCGCGCTGCTATCACCTGACCGAGCAGGACCGCTGCATCGTGGCCGTGCCGCTCTCGCATGTGACCGGCCTGGTGGGCGTCTCGCTCGCCACCATGGTCGTGGGTGGCTGCATGGTGCTGATGCGCCACGCCTACAAGACGCCGGACTTCCTCGAGCTCGCGAGCCGCGAGCGCATCACCTATTCGATCCTCGTGCCCACGATCTATACGCTGTGCGCGACCTATCCCGAGCTCGATCGGTACGATCTGTCGAGCTGGCGGATCGGCTGCTTCGGCGGCGCGCCGATGCCGGTGCCGACGATCGAGATGCTGGCGACGAAGATTCCGCATCTCCTGCTACTCAACGCCTATGGCGCCACCGAGACCACCTCGCCCGCCACCGTCATGCCGCAGCGCTGCTGGCGCGACAACATGGACAGTGTCGGCCAGGTGGCCCCCTGCTGCGAGATCGAGGTGCGCGACGAGGCGGGCGCGCTGGTGCCCCCGGGTGTCCCCGGCGAACTCTGGATCGCGGGGCCCAATGTCGTCCCGGGCTATCTCAACCGCCCCGACGCCAATGCCAGCGAGTTCGTCGACGGCTTCTGGCGGTCGGGCGATATCGGTTCCGTCGATGCGGAAGGCTTCGTGCGGATCTTCGATCGCCGCAAGGACATGCTGAATCGCGGCGGCTACAAGGTCTACAGCGCCGAGGTCGAGAACATATTGAGCGGCCTCGAGGGCGTGCTCGAATGCGCGATCATCGGGCTGCCGGATCCGGTCCTGGGCGAGCGCATCCACGCCATCGTCGTACCGCGGGACAATGCCGTCCTGACGCAGGACATGGTCCGTCAGTTCTGCACCCAATACATGGCCGACTATAAGGTGCCCGAGACGGTCACCTTGCGGGCCGAGCCCCTGCCGAGAAACGCCAATGGCAAGATCCAGAAGGCAGTGCTTCGCGAGTTGGGCCGCCCCTCCAAAGCGTAGCCAGACCTGAGGCGGCGACGGCGCAATTGCACGGGATTGGCAGTTTTTGAACGCGACGACCGGCCCCAGGGGCCCGCGCCTCGTTCTGGCTGGACCCCCCGGGCAGTGGCGCTTAGAATTCACCCAGCAATTCCAGCAAGCTCCAGGCTGCCATGACCGATCGTGCCGCCCCGCGGAAAGCCGCTTTGCGTCCCCTGCCCTCGGCCGAGCCGCCGGCTCCCTTGCCGACGCCCGAGCCTTTCCAGCCGGGCCAGTTCCCGCAGACCCGGATGCGCCGCAACCGGCGCACCGACTGGCTGCGCGCGCTCGTGGCCGAGCACCGGCTGCATGCCTCCGACCTGATCTGGCCGGTCTTTGTGCTCGATGGCGACAAGGCGCGCGAGGCGGTGCCCTCGATGCCCGGCGTCGACCGGCTCTCGATCCCAGTCCTGATCGATGCCGTCGGCCATGCCGGCGAGCTCGGCATCCCGGCGGTGGCATTGTTCCCCGTCGTGCCGCCGGCGCTGAAATCGGCGCAGGCCGAGGAGGCCTGGAGCCCGGACAATCTCGTCAATCGC
This sequence comes from Hypericibacter sp., assembly GCF_050729195.1. NCBI lineage: Bacteria > Pseudomonadati > Pseudomonadota > Alphaproteobacteria > Rhodospirillales > Dongiaceae > Hypericibacter > Hypericibacter sp. Next base: position 16,812 of record NZ_JBOHKS010000312.1, on the reverse strand, counting down.
GCCATCCGTGCGCTGAAGGAAGCCGTGCCGAATGTCGGCGTGATCTGCGACGTGGCGCTCGATCCCTATACCAGCCATGGCCATGACGGGCTGCTCGAGGGTGACGATATCCTGAACGACGCGACCCTCGATGTGCTGGTGCGCCAGGCGCTGGCCCAGGCCGAGGCCGGCGTCGATATCGTGGCGCCCTCGGACATGATGGATGGCCGCATCGGCCGCATCCGCCAGGCCCTCGACGCCCGCGGCCACCAGAACACCGCGATCCTCGCCTACGCCGCCAAATACGCCTCGGCCTTCTATGGCCCCTTCCGCGATGCGGTCGGCTCGAAGACCAATCTGGGCTCGGGCGACAAGCGCACCTACCAGATGGACCCGGCCAATGGCGACGAGGCCTTGCGCGAATGCGCGCTCGATGTCGCCGAGGGCGCCGACATGCTGATGGTGAAGCCCGGCATGCCCTATCTCGATCTGGTCTGGCGCGTGAAGCAGGCTTTCTCGCTGCCGACCTTCGTCTATCAGGTGAGCGGCGAATACGCGATGCTGATGGCCGCCATCGAGCGCGGCTGGCTCGACCGCGACCGCGTGCTGGTGGAAACGCTGATGGGATTCAAGCGCGCCGGCGCCGACGCCATCCTGACCTACACTGCGGTCGAGGTCGCGGAGCGGCTCAAGAGGGGTTGAGCGGACGCAGGCGAGTTCCCGCGACCGGAACCCGACTGCGTCGTCATCCAGCTTTCGCAGAACAGGCCTAACTTCATCGGCCTGTAGACGTGTCGACTTTGCTCAACGTTCCCCTTCAGCAACGGGAGAATCTTCATGGCCATCCTCTATCGCACGCAAGCTCATGCCACCGGCGGCCGCGACGGCGTTTCCAAGACCGATGACGGCCGTCTGGAATTCAAGCTCTCGATCCCCAAGGAGCTGGGCGGGCCCGGCGGCGACGGCACCAATCCGGAGCAGCTCTTCGCCTGCGGCTACTCGGCCTGCTTCCTCGGCGCGCTGCGCTATGTCGCCGGCCAGGCGAAGATCAAGGTGGCCGACGATGCCGCGGTCGCGACCAAGGTCGGCATCGGCCCGCGCGACGACGGCACCGGCTTCGGGCTCGAGATCGATCTGACCATCACCATCCCCGGCATGGACCGCAAGACCGCCGAGGACCTGGTCGCCAAGGCGCATGTGGTCTGCCCCTATTCGCACGCCACCCGCAACAACATCCCCGTCCGTTTGAAGGTCGCCTGAGACCCCGTGACCCCGTCCTCGCGCCATCGCCATGACTACAGCCTGCGCACAGTCTGGACCGGCGCCTCCAGGGGCGCGCTCGGCGCCGGCAGCGACTATTCCCGCGATCTGGAGGTCCGGGTCGCGGGAAAGATTCCTCTTCCGGCGTCGACCTCCCCCGCCTATGGCGGCGATGACAGCAAGCACAATCCCGAGGATCTGCTGCTGGCCGCCCTCTCGACCTGCCATCTGCTGAGTTATCTGGCCCTGGCCGCGCGCGCCGGCCTCCCCGTCACGGCTTACGAGGACAATGCGGCTTGCGTCGTCGACATGAAGGATGGCCACGTGCGCATTACCGAGGCTGCCTTGCGCCCGACCGTGACGCTCGCTGCCGGCGGCGACGTCGAGAAGGCAACGAAGCTCCATGCCCAGGCGCATCAGATCTGCTTCATCGCCAACTCGGTGAATTTCCCGGTCTCGATCGAGCCGCGCATCGTCACAGCGTGATCGCGGGCCTGATGTCGGAAGTCCGCTGCCAGGCGCGCACGCCATCGGTCACCCGCTCGTAGAACTCCGCCGGCGGCACGACTGTCTCGACACCTCCCAGCCGCATCTGCTCCCGGACCCGGTCGCGCACACGGGCAAAGGCGAAGGTGACCCCTTGGCCTTGCAGCTCCTTGATCAGGGTCAACAGCGCGTCGCAGCCGCTGGTGTCGATGAGGTTCACCGAACCGGCGTCCAGCAGCACATGCTTGGCCGGCGGATCGCTCGCAGCCAGCGCCGCCTTCAATCCTTCGTTGAGATAACCGATGCTGGCGAAGAACATTTCACCGCCCGTGCGCCAAATCAGGAGCCCGGGAAAGGTGATTGCCTCGGGGTGCCGCTTGACATCGCGGTAGGCCTCGGTACCCGGGAGTTGACCGAGCACCGCATCCTGCGGATGGCTGGTCCGATAGATCAGCATCAGCAGCGCGATCACCACGCCCAGCCCGATGCCCTGCAATACGCCCAGCATCAGCTCGCCGGCGACGACGACCAAGGCGAGGACAAACTCCCAACGGCTCCTGGCATAGAGATTGCGCAGATAAGCTGGCTTCGAGAGATGCAGCATGGCCGCGATCACGATGGCGGCCAGCGCCGGGTGCGGCATGTCGCGAAACAGCGGGGTCAGCAGAATCAAGGTGAGGAAACAGAAGATCGCGGCGATGAGGTTGGCGAGCTGGGTGCGGGCGCCCGCGGCCATGGCCACGGAGGTCTTGGAGAGGCTGCCGACGACGAGGAAGCCGCCGAAGAGGCCGCTCAGGATGTTGGCCGGACCGTGTGCGATCAGTTCCTGGTTCGGATCGACGTCGCCGCCGCTCTCCATGGCCGCCGCCTTGGCACCGCCGAGCGCCTCGGCATAGCCGACGAGCACGATCGCGAGTGCGCCCGGCGCGAGCTGCAGCAGGATCGCAGGATCGAGTGTGGGCATGATCAAGTGAGGCAGGCCGGAGGGGAGAGCGCCGACCACGTTGATGCCCGAGGTTTCTCCACCCAGCAGGAAGACGACGACGGTGGCGACAACGGCCACAACGAGGGCCGAAGGCAGACGGGGAACGAACCGGCGGAGCAACAGCATGGCCAGAAGGCTGCCGAGGCCGGCCAGCATCGGGGCCATCGTAACGTCGGGCAGGTGGCGTAGCAGGAACCGGAGCTTTTCGAAGAAGTTGCCGGAGGTGCCGCCGATCCCCAGGAGATGCGGCACCTGGCCGATGATCGTGACACAGACGAGACCTTCGATGAATCCGCGCATCACCGGCGTGGGGATGAAGGCCGCCACCCAACCCATGCGCAACAGGCCGAAGAGCAGAAAGAGAACACCGATCAGGATGGCAAGCGTGGAGGTCAGCGCATTGAACTCTGCCGTTCCCTGCATCGCGATCGCACCCACCGTCAGCGCGGAGATCAGACCGGTGGCCGTATCCGGGCCGACGACCAGCAGGCGGGATGTGCCGAGGAGTGCGTAGGCCACCAAAGGCGGGACAATGGTGTAGAGGCCCATGATGGGGGGAACGCCGAGAATGCCGGCATAGGCCATGCCCTCCGGTACCATGATCGCCCAGACGGCCAGTGCCGCCAGGAAGTCCGCGGGAAACCACTCGCGCCGATAGCCCGGAAGCCAGCCGAGGATCGGTAGCAGCCGCTGTGCGGTGAGGCGGTTTACGATATTCAAGATCGACGTCTCCTGATCTGCTACCGATGAGTTTGGCGCCTTCACATATCCCACGCCATCGAATGGCGCTCAGAAGCCGAATCTGTCGATCCCTCATCTACCCGGCACAATCGCCACCAAGTTCATCGCCAGCGGATTATAGCGCAAATTCGAGCCGACGCCGCAGGGGTCCCCGTCGTTCATCGCGGATTGGAATCGACCCTCCTGCTGAACTCGGCCTATGATGACGGCCTCAAGCAGGCCGATCTCGGCTTGCTTCGCCATTCCGTTTCGACGCTGCGACGGAATCGCTGCCGGAGGCCTCGGGGGGCCCGCTCGCGATGCCGACGGCCGTGCCGGTCACTCTCAGTGAGCTCGAGACGCTCATTATCGCGCTCGTCGCCCTCTTCGCCGGAAAGGCCGCGCGCGCCGGGTTGCCCTGGCTGAAGCGCATCGACATTCCCGACGCCGTCATCGGCGGGCTGGCCACAGCGCTTCTGGCGCTGATCGCGCGTCTGACCTACGATGTACAATTCACCTTCGGCCATCATCTGCGCGATCTGCTGCTGCTGATCTTCTTCTCGACGGTCGGCCTCTCGGCCAAGCTGCGCACGCTCGTCACCGGCGGCAAGCCCCTTGTCATTCTTTGCACCGTTACCGTGGTGCTGATCGTGCTGCAGAACCTGGTCGGCGCGGCCGTGGCACTCGCCTGGGGCGCCCACCCCTTCTACGGGCTGCTGGCCGGCGGGCTCTCCTTCGTCGGCGGGCCGGGCACGGCCATGGCCTGGGCCAAGGAGGCTGAGGCGGCGGGGCTCGAAGCAGCGGCGCCAGTCGGCATCGGTGCCGCGACCATCGCGGTCATCGCCGGCGCGCTCCTCGCCGGGCCGATCGCCGGCTTTCTCATCAAGCGCAAGGGACTGAAGCCCTCGGTCGAAGGCGCCACCGGCATTCTTGCCGTTCCGGCTCCGGACGCTTCGCCGATGTCCAAGGATTTCGCCCTGTCCAGCGTGCTGGCGGCGCTCTTGGTTATTGCCATCTCGGTCTTCCTCGGTGAGCAGATCAACGGCTGGGCCCAGGGCAATGGCGTGATGTTGCCGGGATTCCTCTGCGCGCTCCTGGCCGGCATCCTGATCGCCAACGGCGCCGACGCCTGTCGCCTCCCTCTCGATCTGAAGCCCATCGCCATCGGCGGCGACGTGGCGCTCAACATCTTCCTGGCCATGAGCCTGATGAGCGTGCCGCTCTCGGCCCTCTTTACCGTGATCCTGCCGCTGATGATCAATGTGATCGCTCAGATCCTCGTCATCGTCATCATCGCCTATTACGTGCTCTTCCCGCTGCTGGGCCGGGATTACGATGCGGCGGTCGCCACCTCGGGCTTCCTCGGTTTCGGTCTCGCTTCGATGCCGGTCGCGATGGTGACGATGAACGAAGTGACGAAGCGCTACGGCCCCTCGCCCAAAGCCATTCTGCTGGTGACCCTGGCGGCGGCCTTCTTCGTCGATCTCGCCAATGCGATGGTGGCGAAACTGTTCCTGGCGCTGCCGCTGTTCCGCATGGGATGAGGGCCGGCCGCGCCCCAGACAGTCAGTGCCCGCGCCGCAACAGACCTTCGAAGAAGCTGACCGCGCATCGGTCATGCCAGGACACCTCATGGCCGATGCCATGAAAGCCGACATGACCGCCCCCGCGCGGCAGAAGCGCCAGCAGCTTCGGGTTGCGCTTCCAGTCGAACTGGAGATAGGGCGTCGCCGGGATCCAGGGGTCGTTGCGAGCATGGATCACGAGCGCCGGCACCGCGATCTGGGGCAGCAGCGGATAGGCAGCCGAGCGTGCATAGTAATCTTCGGCGCCCATGAAGCCATTGATGGGTGCGACGATGCGGTCGTCGAATTCGAGAATGGTGCGGATTGTGGAAAGGACGGCCCGCAACCCGGCCGGCAGCTCGGCATTGGGACGGCCGAAATCTCCCTTCACGGCCCCCAGGAGATTGCGGTGATAGGCGTCGTTGCGCCTCCGCATGATCTGGACCTGCGCCTGCTTCGGCAAGATCGGCGCAGACACGCTGACGGCGCCGAGGAAGAGCGCGCGGCGCCCCTGCTCGCCCAGATATTTCAGCAGCAAATTGCCACCCAGCGAGAAGCCCATCGCCAGCAAGCCGCGGCCCGCGAGCTTGCCGTCGAGCTGCATCAGCGCCGCATGAATGTCCTCGGTCCGGCCCGCATGATAGCTGAAGCGGCAGAGCGGACCCGACGGCCCCGCGCCGCGCAGATTGAAGCGCAGCACCGGAAAGCCGTTCTCCAGCAGATGGCGCGCTGTGCGGCGCAGATAGATGCTGTCCTGGCTCCCCGACAACCCGTGGATCAGGATCGCCAGCGGCCGGTCGCTCGCGGCGGCCGGCCGGTGCAGCATCGCCACCAACCGGTCGCCATCGGGCAGCGGGAACTCGATCCGCTCCTCGGAAAAGTCCGCGAGCGGAACCTCGACCCGCTTCACATAATTCCGGACCGTCTGCAGATCGCCGCCGAGCCAGGGCGGCCGCGGGATGAATCTCGGGAAGCGCGACGCCGTCATGCCGCGTCGAGGAAGTCCCGGATCAAGGCGATCTGATCGGCCGAGCGCAGCGCCGGCGCATGCCCCGCATCGGCGATCTCGACCAGCCGCGCGCGCGGGCCCCGGCGCGTCATCTCCTCCGCCGTCGCCTTCGAGAGCAGGTCGGATTGGGCGCCGCGGATCAGCAGCACCGGGCAGGTGATCTTGTCCCACAGCGCCCAGAGATCGATATCCTGGCTGGCGCCGGCCTGTGCGTTCTCGGCGATCTTGGGATCGTGATGCAGCACGATCCCGCCCTCGGGCGCCGTGCGCTGGCTATGCTCGGCCATCGCCCGCCAATCCTTGTCGGTCAGATTGCCGAAGGGCGCATAAACCTGGCGCAGATAGGCCTCGAGCGCCGGCAGCGATTTGAAATGCGGCCGCTGCCCGACATAGGTGGCGATCCGCTGCAGCGCCGCCTTGGCGATGAAAGGCCCGACATCGTTCAGCACGAGACGGCGGACCGGCGAGTTCGGATGGGCCGCCATCATCATGCCGATGAGACCGCCCATCGAAGTGCCGACCCAGTCGACGGTCTCGGTTTCGAGCCGGCCGATCAGAACGGTCATGTCGGCGCAATATTGCGGATAGTTGTAGGCCGAGGCGACCGGCAGCCAGTCGCTCTGGCCGCGACCCGCGATGTCGGGGCAGGCCACCCGCCAGCGGGCGCTGAGCGCGTCCGCCAGGGGATCGAAATCGCGCGCATTGCGCGTCAGCCCATGGACGCAGATGGCGGTCCGATCGGCGGAGCCGTCTCCCCATTCCGTATAGTGCGTGTTGTGAAAGCCGAAGGGATTGAGGCAGAGAACGCGCTTTGACTGCATGGACAGGCATTAGCCCTCATGTTACCGATGACAATATTGTCATCTTCGCGGGCTCCGACCCAGCCTCGCGAGCTCCAGACCCGGCTCTCCGCTCCAGCCCATGGCCTCTTCCCAGCATAGCCCGAGTGCGGCCGCGCACCCAAGCGGCTCCAGCCTTTCCGCGGGCCATGCCGCAGAACGGGCACAGCATCTGCGCGGCCTGCTCTATTGCTCGCTGGCGGCAATCATCTGGAGCTCGGGCGGGGTGGTCGTCCGCACCGTCGGCGCTGGTGCCTGGGAGATCATTTTCTGGCGCTCGGTCTTCGCCGGGCTGTTCCTCGCCGGCCTGCTGCTGGTGCGCGAGCGGCGGCGCTTCTTCAAGGTCTTCCTGGAGGCGCCCTGGGCCAGCATCGGCATGGGGCTCTGCTTCGCCACGGCCTCGACCTGCTTCGTCATCGCGATGGAATATACCAGCGTCGCGAAGATTCTCTTTCTGCAAGGCATCTCGCCCTTCATCGCCGCGATCGCCAGCTGGCTGATCCTGCGCGAGAAGGTGGGTTCGCGGACTTGGGGCGCCATGGCGGTGGCGCTGGTCGGCATCGGGATCATGGAGATCGAATCCTTCGAGGGCAGCGGCAGCCTGATCGGCGACCTCCTCAGCATCACCATCGGCGCCGCCTTTGCGATCGCCACCGTCATCGTGCGCAGCAACCGCAAGGTGCGCATGATTCCGGCCGCCTTCTACGCCACCGTCTTCGCCGGCACCGTCGCCGCGACCCAGGCCCCGACGCTCGCCATCAGCAGCCACGATCTGCCCTATCTGTTCTTCTTCGGCTTCGGCCAGCTCGGCCTTGGCATGGCCCTCTATACCAGCGGTGCCCGCCATATCCCGGCGGCGGAAGCCGCATTGGCAGCTCTGCTCGAGCCAGCATTGGGGCCGATCTGGGTCTGGCTGGTCTATGCAGAGAACCCAGGCACCTATGCGATCGTTGGCGGGGCCATCCTGATCGGCTCGCTGATCCTGCACAGCCTCTACGACCTCCATGCTGCCGGACGGCGCGTCGTCCCGCCCGTCGTCTGATCCGGCCCCGTGAGCAGTCTCGTTCATAACCCGGGCCTCGTCCGCGGCCGCGCGATGATCGCCGGCGCCGCCCTGCTCTGGAGCATGGCGGGCATCTTGACCCGGCTGGTCGAGACCGATTCCTGGACCCTGACCTTCTGGCGCTCCTTCCTGGGCGGGCTGTTCCTGCTGCTCGCGGTCGCCTGGCAGCGTCGCGGCCTGTGGGCGCGGTTCCGGACCTTGAGCCCGATCGGCTGGTTCCTCGGCATCTGGATGGGCATCGAGACGGTCTGCTTCATCCTCGCCTTCACCCACACCACCATCGCCAACGCCCTCATCATCATCGCCATCAACCCGCTGCTGGCGGCGGTCGCCGGTTGGCTGGTCTTGCGCGAGCGCATCGCGCTCCATACCGCGCTCGCGCTCGTCGTCAGCTTCGGCGGCGTCAGCTACATGGTCTGGGGCGGGTTGGGCGGCGGCTCCAGCTTCGGCGACCTGATGGCCCTGACCGTGGCGGGCATGTTCGCGGTGGTGATCGTGACCATCCGGCGCTTCGGCGATATCGACCTGCTCCCGGCCATGGTCGTCTCCGGCGCGACCGGCGCGCTCCTGTCGCTGCCGCTGGCCCATCCTTTCTCCATTTCCCTCAGCGACGCCGGCTATCTGGCCCTCTTCGGCTGCGGCGAGTTCGGCCTCAGCCTGGTGCTCTTCACCGCCGGCGCCCGGCTGGTGCCGACGGTCGAGGTCGCCCTGCTGGGCCTGGTGGAATCCGCCCTGGCGCCGATCTGGGTCTGGATCGCCGTCGGCGAGCGGCCGGGCGAGCGCGCCTTCGTCGGCGGCGCCGTCGTGCTCGGCACGCTCGCGATCTATACCCTCGCCGACTGGCGACGCACGCGCCTCGTGCCGCCGCTGCCGTGACCCGCGCGCATCGTCGAAAAACCTCGCAAAAACCTGGCTCGATTTAACGACGAATTAAAAGATCGACCGTAGTTTGGTCGGGTCATGACCGCGATCATCGCCAACGGCGCTTCCGCCGCCCCCACTCAGCCCCGCGCCAAGGAGTCTTCCGGCAGCGGGTTGGTCGCCGCCCTCGTCTTCGCTCTCTTCGGCAGCCTGCTGGCCCTCGGCGCCGCGGCCGCCCCCAGCCCTGCCGGCGGCACGCCGTTGCCGGTCGGTGTCTTCGTGCTGGGCGGCAATGCCCAGGACGCGATGGCCATCGTGACCGCGGCCAATGGCCGGATCCTCGCCGACACCGCCATCGGCGGCGGCGTGGTCGCGATCTCCGACGAACCCGGTTTCCGCGACCGCCTCTATCACGCCGGCGCCAGCCTGGTGCTGGGTGTCAGCGGTAAATACGGCTGCGGACCGCAGATCTGACGAACGGACTCCCGTTCGACATCGCCGCTCCTGCCCTCCTCGAGATTGGTCGCCCAGCCAACGCTTAATCAATCCTTAAGCATGCACAACTGACGGTTGGACCCAGGGCCGGTGGCAGCCAGCCTGCGTCATTGCCAATGGCGGTCACTCTTCGTAGAATCCGCCCCGTGCGAGACAGGATCGAAGGCCAAGGCTCCGGCGGGTGGGAGCGACAGCAGGTGAACGCATGGCCGGCGGCTTCAGCTTCGGCAATCGCACTTTCCACCTCCATGTCTATATCGCGGCGCTTTTCCTCGGTTTGCTGATTGCCTTCGCGGCAATCACCATATCGACCCAGAACTATCTCAGCCGAAGCATGATGCTGTCCTCGGCGGAGACGCTGTTCACGCGCATCGGCCAGGAGACCAAACAATCCATCGACGCGATCTATGCGCCGGCGAAAATCTCGGTCGAGCTGCTGTCGAAGTCGATCCTCATGGACGCCACCACGCTGGAGGTGAGGCTCAGCCGCCTGCCCCTCCTGGTCGCGATCCTGGAGAACCATCCCGAGATCTCGGCCGCCTATGTGGGCTATCAGGACGGGGATTTTTTCCTGGTGCGGCGCTTCAATCCCGATTCCTATCTGGCACGCGCGTTGTCGGCGCCGAAGGAATCGGCCTACGTCGTGCAGAGCATCTCGCGCGACGCCGAGGGGCTGCGGGATCCGCGCTTCTTCTTCTACTCGGACAAGCTGGAATTTCTGGCCAGCAAACCAGTGCCCAACTACGACTTCGATCCCCGGGCACGCCCCTGGTTCCAGGAGGCCATCGCCCGCATCGGCACGATCTCCACCGACCCCTATTTGTTCTATACGACCCGCGAGGTCGGGGCGACCGTCGCCAAGGCTTCCGAGAGCCAGAGGGCCGTCGTCGGCATCGACGTGACGCTGGGCGTCATGTCCGACCTGCTGAAGGCGCAGCGCCCCACGCCGTCGGCCCAGCTTTTCGTCTTCAACGACAAGGGCGACGTGATGGCCGACACGGATTCCCGCTATCGCCTGCAGGTCGACGAGTTGGGAACCCCGAGCATGCCGAAGCTCGGGGATTTGGGCCAGCCCCTGCTCACCAGTGTCGCCAAGCGCGGCATGACGGATCTGGATCACTCGCATGCCTATGAAATCGGCGGTGAGATCTGGCAGGGCATTCTCAGCAGCTGGACGGTGGATGGCGCGCCCTATTACATCGCGATCGCGGCCCCTCAGAAGGAGCTGCTCGCCGACGCCGCTCGCATCCGCAATATCGGTCTCTGGATCTCCCTGGGCCTGCTGCTCCTGGCGATCCCGTTCACGATCGTACTGTCCCGCCTGGCCTCAGGGCCGCTCAAGGCCCTGATCCACGAGACCCGCGCCGTGCAGGCGCTCAAATTCGACGAGCCGATCAAGGTCCGCTCCTTCATCTTCGAGATCGACAAGCTCGCGCGTTCCATGGATGCGATGAAATCGACCATCCGCCGGCTGCTCCAGATCGGCTCGGTGCTCGGCGCCGAGCGCAGCTTCGACCGCCTGCTCGATCGGATTCTGTCCGAGACCACCAGCGTAACCAATGCGCGCGGCGGCCTGATCTATCTGCAGCAGCCGGAAGGCCATCTGACCGCGGCCCACGCCTATTGGGACGGCCAGCCCCGCAAGCTCGTCCGACGCGCGTTCGATCCCGTGCAGGACGCCGAACATCCTGTGATCCGCGCTTTCAACGGCGAGAACTGCGCCGTCACCATGAGTGTCGAGGATCTGCGCCGTTGGCATCCGCATCTGCAATATGACAAGCCCCTGATCTGCTTCGCCGTGGGGTTGCATAATCGTCAAGGCCAATCCGTCGGGGCGCTGCTTGTGGCCTCGGCGGAAGAGACACTGGACGGGCGCGCCATGGCCGATCGGCTGGCTCTGGTCGAAGCCCTGTCAGGCACCGCCGCCGTCGCCATCGAAACGCAGCGATTGCTGCAGGAGCAGAAGGATCTGCTGCGCAGCCTGATCGAGCTCACCGCCGGTGCGATCGACTCAAAGAGTGCCTATACCGGCGGCCATTGCCAGCGCGTCCCCGTCCTCACCGAGATGCTCGCCAAGGCTGCCATGGAGAGCAAGGAAGGAGTGTTCAAGGACTTCAACCTGAACGAGGATCAGTGGGAAGAGCTGCATATCGCGGCCTGGCTCCATGATTGCGGCAAGGTCACCTCGCCGGAATACGTGATCGACAAGGCGACCAAGCTCGAGACCATCTACGACCGGCTGCATGAGGTCCGCATGCGCTTCGAGGTGGTGAAGCGCGAGGCCGAGGTCGCCTGCTGGAAATCGATCGCCGATGGCGCCGACCGGACGACGGCACTGCGCGATCTTCAGGCGCTCTGGGTCTCGCTGGACGAGGATTTCCGCTTTCTCGCCAAGAGCAATGTCGGTGGCGAGTTCATGGCGCCGGCCGACATCGAGCGGGTCCAGACCATCGCCAGGCGGACCTGGACCCGGACGCTCGACGACCGCATCGGCATCTCCTACGACGAAGCCGCGCGCAAGAAACGCCAGCCGGCGGCGGAACTGCCCGTCGCGGAGCCGCTCCTTGCCGACAAGGCGGAGCATATCGTGCCCCGCCCCGACCGCGAGAAGCTCGCGCCCGACAATCCATGGGGCTTCAAGGTCAATGTGCCGGAGCACCTCTTCAATCGCGGCGAGGTCTACAATCTCACGATCAAGCGCGGCACCCTGACCGAGGAGGAGCGCTTCAAGATCAACGAGCATATGATCGAGACGATCCGCATGCTCACGCGCCTGCCCTTGCCGCGCCATCTGCGCAACGTGCCGGAGATCGCCGGCGGTCATCACGAGAAGATGGACGGAACCGGCTACCCCAAGCGCCTGTCGCGGCACGAGATGAGCCTGCCGGCGCGGATGATGGCGATCGCCGACATCTTCGAGGCGCTGACGGCCGGCGACCGCCCCTACAAGAAGGCCAAGACCCTCGCCGAATCGCTCGGCATCATGTCTAAGATGCGCGACGAGAATCACATCGATCCCGATCTCTTCGACCTGTTCCTGAGCGCCGGGGTTTACCGCCAATATGCGGATATGTTCCTCACAGCGGAGCAGCGCGACGATATCGACGTCGAGCCGTTGCGGCGGCGAGCCTGACCCGATGCCACGCCGACATCGGGCCAAGGCAGGCACGAGCCACCGCATGAGGCCAGAGCTACGGTCGCTGGCGCTGGCGATGCTCGTTCTGCTCGGCACAATTCCATATGCTGGGGCAGCGCCATCGGCCGACTCACTCGCGCTGGCTCAGCAGCGCGCCACCGATGCCCTCGAGGCGGTCACGGTCTGGCGGGGGCCAACCTCCGGACCCAAGACGTCTCCCGGCAAAGTGATCGCCTTCATTGCCGAGGATCTGCGCAACGGCGGGATCGCCGGCGCGCTGCGCGGGGTGCAGGAGGCAGCCAAGGTCGTCGGTTGGACCGTGAATGTCTTTGACGCGGCCGGAAACGATGCCACGCGCAACCAGGCTCTCCTGGACGTGCAGATTTCACACCCGGACGGCGTCATCTTCGGTGGTTTCGACGCCCAAGGTTACGCGCCCTGGATCGATAACGCCGTAAGCCTCGGCATGGTCGTGGTCGGCTGGCACGCCGCCTTCGAGCCGGGCTTCGTCCCCGGAACGCAGCTTTTCACCAATGTCGCCAGTAGTGCGCGCGAGATCGCGCTCGCTGCCGCCTCTTTCGCGGTGGTGAAGAGCGGAGGAACGGCCGGCGTGGTCATCTTCACCGATCCCCGCTTTGCGGTCGCCCAGGCCAAGACCGACGATATGGCGGCGATCATCCGCAACTGCGCCGGCTGCAAGCTGCTCTCGATCGAGGATCTCACGCTCGACCATGTCCTGACCGAGATGCCGGCGCGGTTGACCTTGCTCGACCAGCGCTTCGGCGATACCTGGACCGTCAGCCTCGGGATCAACGACCTCTACTACGACGCGATGGCGGCGATCCCGGATGCGCGCGCCGATCTGGTGAACATCTCCGCCGGCGACGGATCGCAGAGCGCGCTCCTGCGCGTCGGGACAGGCCTCGGCCAGACAGCGACCGTGGCCGAGCCCCTCAATCTCCAGGGCTGGCAGCTCATCGACGAGCTCAACCGCGCCTTCAACAACGAGATGCCGAGCGGCTATGTCCCCCATGCGCGACTCTTCACCGCCGACAATCTGGGCGGCACGGTGGGCGACAACTTCATCTTCGACCCGCCCAACAATTACCGGCAAATATATCGCCAGATCTGGGGCAAGGAGTGAAAGCGCCGGGTGGCGCCTCGGTTTGAATTCTCGCTACCAGCACTGACGACCAGGCCGACGCGCTACGCAATGGAGAAACGATCGATGACCCATAGCCATGTCCCGTCGCCTTGCCGGCGAGCGACCTCGACGGTCACGCTGCCATCGGGAAGGCGGGTTGAAGTGAGCGCCAGATCGCCACTGATAACAGCCGGCCTCTGACTGCCGGATTGAAATTTTCGACCCGTCGCGGTGATATCCGCGAAGAACGCCCGGATTGCTTCCCTGCCCAGCGTCCATCGCCCCTCACCGCTATCGAGGACGGCATGCGGCTCAAAAAGGGCCGCCATTCCATCGACGTCTCCTACCCACTGTCGGGAAATCAGCAGGCGCTCCAAATCCTGAGGATCACGCGCCGGCTCACGGCTGACTTCATCGGTCATGGCGACACTCCTCTGACGGCAATCCAGTCAAATTCCGACCCTGCTCGAAGCCGAAGCGGGTTTGACAGGTTCGATTTCAAACGGAGACGGTACCAAATACCGAGCCCGGACTGAATCCAGCCGTCGCCCTCAGGCCGCGACCTTGGTGCGGCGGCCCAGCGGCTGGTCCGCGCAGGTCACCAGCGTGTCCGGATAGAATCCGTTGAACCGCGTGGTGTTGGCGAAGCTGTAGGCGCCCAGCCGGTCGATCTCGATCCAGTCGCCTTCATGGATGTCGGCCGGCAACTCGAACGTTCCCGGCAGCACATCGACCGAATCGCAGGTCGGGCCCATCAGCTGGAAGGACTTCATTTCCTTGGCGCTGCCGCCATTGAGACGGACCATCTCCGCGGGCAGGCGGATCCCCGCCGTGACCATCTCGCTGAAGGAGCCATAGACGCCGTCATTGATGTAGAGCCGATCGTCTTTGCGCAGTTGCACCTGCACGACCGACGACATGGATTCGGCCACCAGCGCGCGACCGGGCTCGCACATCAGCACGCAGTCGCGCCGCAGCTTGAGCTCCTTGGCGCCCTTCTCGATCTCGCTCATATAGGCTTCGAGCGGCGGCATGTTGGTGCCGACATATTCGGCCGGGAACCCGCCGCCCACATCGAGATATTGGAGCGGGATACCCGCCTGCTCGATCACGTCGCCGCACATGCGCAGCGCGTTCGAATAGGCCTCCGGCACCAGGCATTGCGAGCCGACATGGAACGCCAAGCCCACCTGGCAGCCGCGGGCATGGGCTTCCTTCAGCATGCCGGCCGCCTCCAGCGGCTCGGCGCCGAATTTGCCCGCAAGGTGATAGAGCACGCCCTCGACCGGCGGCGTCTTGATGCGGATCATGATGGTGACGCCTTCGCCGCCATGCGCCTGGTCGAGCACCTTGGTAAGCTCGTCGGGATGATCCACGGTGAAGGTATCGACGCCATAGATGCGGGTGGCGGCCTGGATCGCCGCGCGGCTCTTTACCGGATGCATGAAATAGGCGCCGGCATCGGGATAGCTTTCACGCACCTGCGCGATCTCGGGCAGCGAAGCCGTGTCGAAGTGCCGGATGCCGGCCTCGTAGAGGATGCGCAGCACGGCCGGATGCGGGTTGCATTTGACGGCGAACAGCACGCGACCGGGGAACAGCTCCAGGAACCGGGTGGCGGCACGGCGCAGCACATGCGGGCGCAGGCAATAGACGGGATAGCTCGGCGTCAGGGCCGTCACCATCGCCCGCACATTCTCGAACTGGCGTTCCATGCCAACTCCCTTTCCTGCCGGCCCGTCGAGGCACCGGAATCGATCTCTATTGGTGGGGTTTCTAGCCCAAAGCCGGGACCGCCACCACCCCTGCCCCGACGCCAGCCCCCGGACGGACAACCGCCCCATGGCCCGGCAAACCGTCACATTTGCCAGGCCGGCAAAGGGTCGGCTATCAAGCGGTTCGAAATGAGGCGGTGCGGAGGCTTTGATTGGGCAGGCGGCGATGGCAGCGTTGGGCATTGAGAGGCGTGGGTGGATTGTTGCTGTTATTGCTGCTGGCCGGTGCCGGCGGCTTTCTCTGGCTTCGGACCTCCCTGCCGCAAACCGAGGGTGAGCTGTCCCTGCCGGGCCTTCAGGGGCCGGTGGAGATCCTTCGCGATGCCCACGGCGTGCCGACGATCCACGCCGGCAACGAGCTCGACGCCTATTTCGCGCTGGGCTTCGTCCATGCTCAGGATCGATTGTTTCAAATGGATTTCACCCGGCGCCTCGCCACTGGCCGGCTCTCCGAGGTGCTGGGCTCGCGCGCGATCGACACCGATCGCCTGATGCGCGTCCTCGGCTACGGTCAGCGGGTCAAGTCGGACTATGAAGCGCTGCCGGCGGATTTTCGGGCGTCCATCGATGCCTATGCCGCCGGCGTGAACGCCTATCTCGACAGCCGGAAGGGCGCCTGGCCGCTCGAGTTCCTGGCACTGCGTTATCGGCCGGAACATTGGCAACCGTCGGACTCGCTGCTGTGGGGTTGGGCGATGACCTTGCCGCTCAGCAGCAACTGGACCGACGAGGCCTTGCGCGCCGCCTTGGCCCGCCGGCTTTCGCCCTCGGCACTGGAATCGCTGTGGCCGTCGCAGCCGCCGGCGTTGCGCAGCGCCGATCTCGGTTCGCCTGCCTCCTGGCAATCGGCGCTCGGCGATCTTTCGCTGTTGCCCGCCATGCCGGGAGCCTCGAACAATTGGGTCCTGGCCGGCAAACGCAGCGCCAGCGGCAAGCCGCTCCTCGCCAACGATCCTCATCTGGATCTTTCGCTGCCGGGCTATTGGTATCTGGTCCGCATCGAGACACCGACCCTGCATGTCGCCGGCGCTTCGGCGCCCGGCGTGCCCTGCGTCATCCTCGGTCACAACGCCCATGTCGCCTGGGGCTTCACCACCACCATGGCGGACAATCAGGACCTGTTCCTGGAGAAGCCGGCGCCCGGTGCGCCCGGCTCCTATCTCACGCCCGACGGCTCCAAACCCTTCGTCACCCGGGACGAGGTGATCAAGGTTCGCGGCGAGCCGGACCAGGTTCTGACGGTCCGCGAGACGCGCCATGGCCCGATCATTTCCGACATCGGCCGCGCCAAGGCCGCCATCGCCGAACCGGATGAAATGGTGGCGCTGGGCTGGGCCTGTCTCGCGCCCGGCGCGCAAACCCCTGAGGCCTTCTGGCTGATGAATCACGCGGCCGATGCGGCCTCGTTCCGCGCCGCGCTCGATCGGTTCGATTGTCCGGTGCAGAACATCGTCTATGCCGACCAGGACCATATCGGTTTCATCGCCGCGGGCCG
>NZ_JBOHKS010000311.1:0-23220 GCF_050729195.1 Hypericibacter sp. | reverse complement strand
GGATAGCGCGGAACCGGCAAGGAAAGGCGCGGGCGGCCGTCGCGCTCGGCGATCATGATGATGTCGCCTTGCGTGCTGTTGGCGATGACGCCGCCGGCGAAGGGGCGGGCATTATGAGTCCAGGTCGGCAATCGCGCATAAGCGATCGCCTGGCCATCCTTGAGCTCGATGAGCCGGTCGAGGCCGACGCCGCTGGCGAAGATCCGCCCGCCCTCGACGAAGACATTGTTGATATGCGTGCTGTCGCCGGCTTCGGGCAGGCCCGGACCCTCCGGATCGAACGGCCGATAGAACAACGCGCCGGTGGCCGCATCGCGGCGCAGGCAATGACCGACGATGAAACGCCGTGCCAAGAGGTCATAGACCAGGATCGAATCGAAGGCGGTCGAGGTCAGATAGAGCCGGTCTTCGGCGATGAAGATCTCGTGACAGAGCCCGAGGCCGGGATGGCGAAAGGAACGCAAGCGGCGAAAGTCCGGGCTGTAGACGAAGATCTCGTCGGCGGCGGCGATATAGATCTCGTCGCCATGGCAGGCGATGCCGCGCAATCCGCGGTCGCCGCCGCGCCCGCTCCAATCGATCGCCGCGTCATTCCAATCCAGCATCTGGCGATGATCGCCGCTCGCCATGTCGACGAGATAGGCGCCGCCATGGCTCGAGCCGTGATGGGCCGACCGCACCACGGTGGTGCAGAGCATGATCGGAAGCGCCGGTCCCTGGGTGGCTGTCGACATGACGGAAGATCCGGTTCCAGATTCAGATCGGGTGACGGTAGCCCAGCAGCGCCAGGGCCGGCTGGTAATCCGGATGTTTCAGGAAGGCATCGGCAAGACCGGGCTCGAGCGGGCGGCGGCGCGGCGGCTTGATCTCCTCGGCGCCGCGCTGCGCGGTTTCATCGCCGGTGATGCGGTCATAGCCGGCCCAACGCAGCCGCCAGGCGGGGTCGTAGACCAGATCGAGCGCGTCGCACAGAACCTTCAGGGATTCCTCCGGTCGCAGGCAGAAATCCTCGAACCGCAGGAAGCCCATCGGCACCGCGAGCTCGGCGAAACGGCGATAGCCCTTGAGAAACCGATCGAGATCGATCTTGCCCCGCATCAGGGGAACGCGGCGCAGACTCTGCCAATGATCGATCGGATGGCGGACGGTCGCGAGCTGGCGAAACCGAAAATCCGCCGCCAGCGTTTCGGCGGTGGTCAGGCGGAGAGCCGGCGTCTCGACCAGCGGCGCGCCGGCAAAATCCAGATGGCTCCAGTCCCGGAGCACCAGCCGCAAACCTCGCGCCGAGGCGCGCTCGGCGATCAGCCGGATCGACGCGGCGAAATCGGGATGCGATCCCAGCCTTTCGATCTCCGCTTGATCGATCAAACCGAACCAATTCATCGCCTGATGCAGCGCGCTGATCTTCTCGATGCCGAGCGGATGAATCTCGCTCAGGAGCGCCACCCCCGGCATCACCGCCAGGCATTTGCTGATGGTCGTGCCGCCGGTCCGGGCCAGATGATGAATGAGTCTCAGGACCGGGCGGTCGTCCCCCGCAGCATCGGACCCTGTCATCGGTCGACGTCATCGACAGGGCGCGCGGCCCGCTCGGCCCATGCCGCCAGGAGCGCCTGCTCGAACTCGCGCGCGAACTTCGATTCGTCCGTCAGGCGCGAGCTTGCCATGCGAGCCCGCAGTTCCGAGCGATAACGCCGCAACCCCGCTCGATCCCGAGCCAGCCTCACCGCTCGTTCGACATACTCGTCCGGCGAAGCCGCGACCATCTCGGCATCGAGCCCCAGACTCGACAGCAGAGTGGCGCCCACGCGGCCCGCATGGGCCTCGCCCAGCATCGTCACAACGGGAACGCCCATCCAGAGAGCCTCGCAGGTCGTCGTGGTGCCGTTATAGGGGAATGGATCGAGCGCCACGTCGATGTTGGCGTAGTCGGTGAGACCTTCGGCAATGCTGGGCCGCCAGGCGGAAAACTGAATCCGCGCCGGATCGAGCCCGGCTTGCTCGAACAGCGTCCGCATCGCTTCGATCGCCGCCGGATACTGGAACTGAAGGGCCCTCAGTCGCAGCACGGAATCCGGCACGCTCCCGAGGATCCGGGCCCAAACGCGGGCGACCGCCGGATTGATCTTGAGAGCGGTATTGAAACAGCCGAAGACGGGAGCGTCGCGCTGCTGCCCGTCGATCGGCACCGGCGCATCGGCCGGCGGACGATAACAGAGGAACCCGCCGGGCAATCGCAGCAGGCGCTCGCTATATCGCGCGTCATTGGCGCCCGGCGGATCGGCGATCGCATCGGTGATGCGGCAATCCACCGAGGCGAGGCCCGTCGTGTTGGGATAACCCAACCAGGTGACGGCGAAGGGAGCCGGGCGCAGCGCCAGCGTCATCGGCCGCCCCCCGGCGGTGTGGCCGGCGAGATCGACAAGAATATCGATCGAATCGTTCGAGATGAGGCGAGCCAGGGCTGCATCGTCGACATAGCGCACCGGACGCCAATGATCGACGAGCCCGCGGATCCGTCGCGTGACGGCATCCTCTCCCGGTGTCGTCGAATAGGCGAAGAGCTCCAGGCGCGCGCGGTCATGAGCGGCGAAGAGAGGCTCGATGAAGAAGGCGCAGGAATGGGCGCGGAAATCACCCGAGAGGTAGCCGATCTTCAGCCGCCGGCCCGGGGCGTCTGTACCGGCCTGCCGGCGTGCCGTCGCGAGGGAACCTGCACGCCGATCGAGGGCGGCGCCCAGCTCGCGATGCTCCGCCGCAACCGCATCCGAGGTGAGGTCGGGATCGTAGTTCAGCGCCATCAGCAGGCTCGAGACGGCAACGACCGATTCCGGCGAGGTCTCGACCGTGTAACGCAGATGCTCGATCGCTTCCTCGCGCCGGCCGATATTCATGAGAAGGTTCGCGAGCTCGACGCGAGCCTCCGGGTATTCCGGCTTGAGATCGAGTGCCGCGCGCAACATGGCCTCCGTCTCGCCGGCATCCACCAGCCCGAGACGCGCGCGCGCGAGATTGTAATGGCTTTCGGGGCGCGTCGGATCGAGATCCAGGGCGCGCTGAAGACAGACCAGGGCTTCGCTCTGGCGGCGCAGCTCGATCAGGACGGCGCCCAGATTGGTCAACGCATCCACATAGTCGGGACGGAGTGCCGTCGCCTTGCGAAGGCTGTCGGCCGCCGCCTCGGGCCGGCCGGTATCCATGAACGCCCTGCCCAGAGTGTGGTGAGCCTCGGCACGATTGCCATGCAGGGCGATCGCCTGCTCCAGCAACGGGATCGCATCGGCCGGTCGCTGCGACAGCACCAGGACACCGCCGAGATTGTTCAACGCATCGAAATGACGCGGATTGGAAATCAGGACCTGGCGATAGGCGGTCTCGGCTTCCTGCAGGCGGCCGAGCGCCTGCAAGGCCATGCCGCGCCACAGATAGGCGTCGATGAAATGCGCGTTGAGTTCGATCGCCTTGGCGATATGCGCCAGCGCCGCCTCATGATTCCCCTCCTGATGAATCAGAAAGCCCAGCAGGCCGTAGGCTTCCGCGGCTTGTGGGAATCGTTGGATGACTTTCCGATAGAGCGACTCGGCCTCGCGCAAGCGGCCGGCGCGGTGATGCTCGACCGCGGCCAGAAACTCCTGCGGCGGCCCGCCGGCGCGTCGGGCATCGCGCGCCGGGGAGGGTCCTTGACCGGGCGGGTTCGAGCGGGACATCAGCGCGTGGCGGTCATGACAGAAGGACCCGGTCAGTCGAGCAAGGACGAATCACCGGCGATGCGCTACGCCCTGCAATCGCGCATCAGCTCGTCGGCAGCGGATAATATCCGAAGCGGCTCATCTGCTGGCGGTGGACCTTGACGACGGCCTCGATCTGCGCCGGCGTCAGGCTGTCGCGCCATTGCCCGGCGCGGCCTTCGCGGAAGAAGCGTTCCGATTTGTCGCTGCGCTCCTCGAAACCCTTTTGTTGCTCTTGTTCCTGCATGTTGCGGAACGAGCTCTGCTCGATCGCCTTGAGCAGACGCGGGCGCGATGCATTGAGGCCGAAGAACCGGACCACGCCGCCAAACGCCTTCTCGGGCTCGGTCAGCATGTCCTCATAGCGCATGACATGGAGGGCGGGGCTGGGCCTGCCGGTCCAGCTGGCGACATGCTCGCTCCAGGAGCCCATCACCTCGAAAACGTGACGCGGCCCGGTCTGGGTCTGCAATCCCGGCTTGTTCAGTTCCTCGATCGATTCGTCGATGCCGCGGCCGAAATGATGCGCGTAGGAGATCACCACATCGAGCGGGTTGCGCACGATATAGACCGCGCCCGCCGTCTCCTCCATCGTGATGGCCGGCGTGCCATAGGATTCCACCAGCGCGCAGTGGGTCTTGACGAAGACATTGTCCGGGAAGATGCCGGTCAGGAGCTTGTGCACCTTCGGGCGCAGCTTCGCGATCTCCTCGGAGGAAAGTTCCGTCACCGGCCGCGGATCGAGCTGCTGATACCAGCCGGCAGCGGAATCGCTGACGGAGAACTTGTCGATCCGATTGATGTCGTAGGGGTCGGCGGGATCGCGAAACAGATTATGCAAAAAGACCCGCAGCCAGGTGTTGCCCGATTTGGGATAAGAGGCGAGCCAGACGATCTTGCCCATGATGCGGAGGGTTCGAAGTCCAAAGAGGGGTTGGCGGCAGGGCAACCGCGCGGAGAGACCGGGGAAAGTCCCGAGGCCGTCCGGGCGGCGCATGCCGGGGGTTAAAGGCTAGATAGGCGAAAGAGGGGTCCCTCGCCAGAAAAATCCGGCTCCCCAAGGCTGCCGCCCGACCCTTGATGCACCGTTCCCCCGCCATGAACGGCACAAATGGCCGGCTTTCATCCCTGGGCGCGCCGAATGGAAGACCGCGGCGGCTGTGCGCAGGAGTCCGGAAGGTCCGGATTGGACGCCGCCAGCCTTGACCCGTCACGGGGGCTCTGCTTTAAGCTTCCTCGCCCTTACAGATGCTTATCGGAAGGAATGCGTTCATGGCGAGTGGTCGGCGCGACACCGCGAAGGCGAAGCGCGGGTGGCGCAACAAGATCATGGCGGCGGCGGCTCTGCTGCTGGCCCCGACGCTTCTGTTTGGCTGCGCTTACGGCGATCCCAATTCGCAATATCCGGATCTGCGCCGTCCCGGCCAGACGACCCCGGCCTATGGTGAGCCGGCCTCGGTTTTCGGTCCCGGCGGTCTGAGCCTCGGCAATGCGTCGACGCCGAACCAGGATCAGGGGGGCGGCGGTGGCGGCGCCGGCATCGGCGTGAACAGCTTCCTGTGGCGCGCCTCGCTCGACACCATGTCCTTCATGCCGCTGGTCTCGGCCGATCCGTTCGGCGGCGTCATCATCACCGACTGGTACACGCCGCCGCAGACGCCCAGCGAACGCTTCAAGGTGAACGTCTATATCCTGGGTCGCACGTTGCGCGCCGATGGCGTCCGGGCCGCCGTGTTCCGCCAGGAAATGCAGGGAGCGAACTGGGTCGACGCACCCGTGGCGCCGTCGACGGCAACCGATCTGGAAAACGCCATCCTGACCCGCGCGCGTCAGCTGCGCGTCACGCAGACCGGCGAATAGGGACGTCGAGCCTTCGGCCGGGCGCCCTTGGGGACCCCGGCCGGGGCTTGGTGCACTCCCCAGGCCGGCGAGGTGCCCATGCATGTCTCCCGGCGCCGCTGAACCCGCCCGCGACCCTGCGATCGAGCTCGCGCCGCCGAAAGCGACGCTCGCTCCCGGCGATCGGGTGCCTAATTTCGTGCTGGCCGATCAGGAAGGCGCCTTCCGCGCCTTCTATGACCGGTCGCGCGGCAATCCCCTGGCCCTCCTGGTTCTGACCGAGGGCGCCCTTGAGGGCGAGATCGCCGGGCTTCAGGCCGCGGCCGCGCGGGCCGGGACCGGCCTCGATCTGCTCGTGGTCGCCCCCGACGACGGCGCCAAGCTCAAGGCGCTGGCCGCCGGCACGGCCCTCGCCCGGCTCCTGCTGTCTGACACAAAACGCACGATTATCAATGGGTTGGTAAAGGCCGCCGCCCTGTTGCCGGCACCCGGCCTGTGGCTTCTGCTGGACGCCAATCAGCGCCTGCTCGAAGCGCGTGTCGGCGCCGGCCTGGCGGACTGGGCGATGACGCGGCTGGCCGAGTTGAACCCGCCGCCGGCGGCCCAGTTCCTCGACCAGGCGGCGCCCGTGCTGCTGGTTCCCAACGTTCTCGACCGCGCCGCCTGCGCCGCGCTGATCGAGCGCTGGCGACGGCTCGGTCATGACGAGGGTTCGGTCAACTCCATCGTCGATGGCGAAGAGGTCCGGCGCGTCCATCACAATATGAAGAAGCGCCGCGACCATGCCATCCAGGACGAGAAACTGTTGAAGACCCTGGTGGGCATCATCGGCCGGCGGATCGCACCCGAGCTGGACAAGGCCTTCGGCTTCAACCGCTTCCGCTTCGACCGCTTCATCGTCACCTGCTACGACGCCGATCGCGGCGATTACTTCCGCCGCCATCGCGACAATTCCAGCCCCTCGACCGCGGACCGCCGCTTCGCCCTCACCCTCAATCTCAACAGCGAGGAGCATGATGGCGGCGAGCTGCTGTTCCCGGAATATGGGCCGCATCGCTATCGCCCCGGAACCGGTGGCGCCATCCTGTTTTCCTGCTCGCTGATGCATGAAGCCCTGCCGGTGACGCGCGGACGGCGCTTCACCCTGCTATCCTTCCTGCGCAGTCCCGAGCCGGGTGGCCCGGCCCGGTAACGGAGTGACGCCAGAGGCGCCGACGCGACCCATGACCGAGCCGGTTCAATCCCTGGGGGACGAAAAAGCGCAGCCGATCCGCATGCCGGCGACGGCGCTCGCCGCCGGCGACCGCATCCCCAATTTCATGGCAGCCGACCAGCATGGCGCCATGCGGCCCTTCTACGAGCGAACCTTGGGCCGGCCCCTGGCGCTGCTCCTCGCCCCCCTGCCCGGCACGCTGTCGGACTATGCCGCGGCCCATGACGACTATGTCGCCGGGGGCGTCGATATCATGGGCCTCGTTCCCGGCGACAGCGCGCAGATCCCGGGTGCCCAGGCCCTGCCCTTCCTGGTTCTGGGCGACGCCCAGGGCCGCATCCTGGCGGGTCTCTACCGGGCAGCGGGTCTCCAACCGGGGCCGGCTTTCCTGCTGCTCGATCCCAATCAAAGGCTGATCGTCGGCGGCAACGGCGCCATGGCGAGCGGGCCGGCGCTGCAGCGCCTCGCGGCCTCGGGCCCCGTGACCTCGAGCGAGGTGACGAGCTCGGTCGCGCCGGTCCTGATCGTGCCCGATGTGCTCGACCGGGCCACGACCCTGGCGCTCATCCGGCGCTGGCATGAGCAGGGCAATGACGAGGGCCGGGTCGCCACGGTCATCAAGGGCGAAAAAACGAACCAGCTCTACGAGCATTTGAAGAAGCGGCGCGATCATATTATCCGCGACGACGCCGTCACCCAGGTCCTGGCCACGACCATCGGCCGGCGTGTCGCGCCGGAAATGGCCAAGGCGTTCCAGTTCACCGCCGGCTTCCGCTACGAGAACTTCAAGATCGCCTGTTACGACGCCGAGCGCGGCGACTATTTCCGGCGCCATCGCGACAGCCAGGGCCCCGGCACCGGCAATCGCATGTTCGCCATGACGCTCAATCTCAACAGCGAAGAATATGAGGGCGGCGAGCTGATCTTTCCGGAATATGGGCAGCAGCGCTACAAGCCGCCACGCGGCGGTGCCGTCGTCTTCTCCTGCCCGCTGGTGCATGAAGCGCTTCCCGTCATCGCCGGCCGGCGCTTTGCGCTCCTGACCTTCTTCCTCACCCTGGATTCGAAGCCCTCGGCACCGGCCCGTTGAGGGGTCGAGACCTTTTGGAAGGTCCCAGCAAAGAAGGGCGGATTTCCGCGCCTTTGCTTGTCATTCCCGGGGGCCTCCGCTAATGCTAGGCCCCGTTTTCCCCTCTCCCTCTCCCGACCGGCATGACGAGCACCCGATATAATTTCAAGGAAACCGAGCGTAAGTGGCAGCAGCGCTGGGACGAGCGCAAATCCTTCGCCGCCAAACGCGATCCGCAGCGCCCGAAATACTACGTGCTCGAGATGTTTCCCTATCCGTCGGGCCGCATCCATATGGGCCATGTGCGCAACTACACGCTGGGTGACGTGGTCGCCCGCTACAAGCGCGCGCAAGGCTTCAACGTGCTGCATCCGATGGGCTGGGACGCGTTCGGCCTGCCGGCCGAGAACGCCGCCATCGCGCAGAATGTCCATCCGGCCAAATGGACCTACGAGAACATCGCGACCATGCGCGGCCAGCTCAAATCGATGGGCTTGTCGCTCGATTGGGATCGCGAGATCGCGACCTGCCATCCGGAATATTACCGGCATGAGCAGCGCATGTTCCTCGAGATGCTCGAGGCGGATCTCGCCTATCGCAAGGAAGCGATGGTCAATTGGGATCCGATCGACCAGACCGTGCTCGCCAACGAGCAGGTGATCGACGGGCGCGGCTGGCGCTCGGGCGCCCTGGTCGAGAAGCGCACCTTGTCGCAATGGTTCTTCCGCATCACCGCCTATTCGGACGAGCTGCTGGCGGCGCTGGGCAAGCTCGAGCGCTGGCCGGCGAAGGTCAGGCTGATGCAGGAGAACTGGATCAGCCGCTCCGAGGGCGCGCGTTTCTTCTTCAAGCTCAAGAGTTCGGAAGAGCGCATCGAGGTGTTCTCGACCCGGCCCGATACGCTCTATGGCGCCTCCTTCGTGGCGCTCTCGCCGAGCCATCCGCTGGCAACGGAACTGGCGAAGAAGAACGAGAAGCTCGCCGCCTTCATCGCCGAATGCAATCGCATGGGGACCAGCGAGGCGACGCTCGAGACCGCCGAGAAGCAGGGATTCGATACCGGACTCAAGGCGATCCATCCGTTCGACCCGAGCTGGACGCTGCCGGTCTATGTCGCGAATTTCGTGCTGATGGAATATGGCTCGGGCGCCATCTTCGGCTGTCCGGCGCATGATCAGCGCGATCTCGACTTCGCGCTCAAATACAAGCTGCCGGTGAAGCCGGTGGTGCTGCCGAAGGGCGAGGACCCGAACAGCTTCACGATCGCCAACGAGGCTTATGTCGGCGACGGCACGCTGTTCAATTCGGACTTCCTCGACGGCATGGATGTGCCGAGCGCGTTGCGCGCGGCCATCGCCAAGTTGAAGGCGTTGGGCCAGGGCGAAGGCACCGTCGCCTATCGCCTGCGCGACTGGGGCGTTTCGCGCCAGCGCTATTGGGGCTGTCCCATCCCGGTGATCCATTGCGGCCGTTGCGGCATCGTGCCGGTGCCGAAGGACCAATTGCCGGTGCGCCTGCCCGACGATGTCACCTTCGACAAGCCGGGCAATCCGCTCGATCATCACCCGACCTGGAAGCATGTCGCCTGCCCGACTTGCGGCAAGCCGGCGCGGCGCGAGACCGATACCTTCGACACCTTCGTCGAATCCTCCTGGTACTTCGCGCGCTATTGCAGTCCGCGGTCCGATCAGGCGATGGAACGTCCGGATGTCGATTACTGGTTGCCGGTCGATCAGTATGTCGGCGGCGTCGAGCATGCGGTCCTGCATCTGCTCTATTCGCGATTCTTCACCCGCGCGCTGAAGCGCTGCGGCTATCTCGGGATCGACGAGCCGTTCGACGGCCTCTTCACCCAAGGCATGGTCTGCCACGAGACCTATCGCGACATCGACGGCGAATGGCTGTTCCCGAACGATGTGCGCAAGGAGGGCGGCAAGGCGGTGGCCGTCGCCGACGGCCATCCGGTCGCGATCGGCCGCTCGGAGAAGATGAGCAAGTCGAAGAAGAACGTGGTCGATCCCACGCATATCATCGACGCCTACGGCGCCGACACGGCGCGCTGGTTCATGCTCTCCGACAGTCCGCCCGAGCGCGATCTCGAATGGACCGAGGCCGGCGTGCAGGGCGCGTGGCGCTTCGCGCAGCGGCTTTGGCGCATGACGGGCGAGGCGCTGCCGCAGATGGCGGCGGCGGACTCCGCGCCCGGCGATTTCGACGAGACGGCGACGGTGCTGCGGCGTGCCACGCACAAGACCATGGCGGCCATCACCGAGGATATCGAGGCGTTCCATTTCAACAAGGCGGTGGCGCGGCTCTACGAGTTCGCCAACACGCTCGAGGATTTCAAGGCGGCGCCCGAGGGCGGACGGCCCTGGGCGCTGCGCGAGGCCTATGAGGCGCTGGCGCGGCTGGCCGGACCGATGATGCCGCATCTGGCCGAGGAGATCTGGCAGACCCTGGGCGGCAAGGGCGTGCTCTGCGACGCCGCCTGGCCCAAGGCCGATGCGAGCCTGACGCGCGAGGACAGCGTAACGGTCGCGGTGCAGGTCAATGGCAAGCTGCGCGCCACGATCGAGCTGCCGCGCGACTGCGACAAGACGCTGGCGGAATCCCTGGCGCTGGGCGATGAACGAATTCGCCGCTTGCTCGAGGGAAAGCCGCCGCGCAAAGTGATCGTTGTGCCCAATCGGATCGTCAATGTCGTGCTCTAACAGCAGACGCAGCTGGCTGCTCGGCCTCGCGGGGATCGGTCTCGCTGCCGCACTCGGCGGCTGCGGTTTTCATCCGCTCTATGGCAATCACGGCGACGGCCAGGACACCAATACCGATCTGGCCAATGTGCGCATCGCGCCGATCGCCAACCGCACCGGACAACTGCTCTATAACCAGCTGCGCGACCGTCTCAACCCGAGCGGCAAGCCGGCCGAGCCGGTCTATGTGCTGGAGGTGGTCCTGGTCGAGACGGGCTCGGACCTGCTGCTCGAGCCCAACGAGACCGCATCGCGCACCATCCTGGACATTACCGCGCACTACAAGCTGCGGGACATCAAGAGCGGCAGCACGCTGCTGACCTCGCAGAGCCGCAGCAGCCTCAGCTACGACGTGCAGACCTCGCAATATGCGACGATCTCGTCCGAGCAGGATGTCCGCCAGCGCGCCACCAAGCAGCTGAGCGACGATATCAGCACGCGCGTGGCCTTGTTCTTTTCGAGCGGGCAGGCGGCAGCCGCGGCAGCCGAGCCCGCAGCGCCGGCCGCCCCGACAGCACCGGCCGCCCCCGCGGCGCCGGCTTCGCCCTGATCGCCGGCGCTTCGATCCGCCGCGATGAAACTGACCGGCAAGACGATCGAGCGATTCCTCGCCAAGCCCGATCCGCAGATCATGGCGGTGCTGGTCTATGGCGTCGATGCGGGCCTGGTCCATGAGCGCGCCAATCAGCTGGTGCGCGGCGCCGCCGGCAGCCTGGACGATCCCTTCCGCGTCGCGGTGCTGACCGGCAAGGCGCTCAAGGAAGATCCGGCGCGGCTGGCCGACGAGGCGATGGCGATGTCGCTCACCGGTGGCCGTCGCGCGGTGCGGATCGAGGATGCCGATGACGATGTGGCCGCGATCCTCAAATCCTACCTGGCGGGCGCCAAGGCCGCGCCCTCGACCGACAGCCTGATCGTGCTCGAGGCCGAGGAGCTGCCGAGCCGCTCGGCGCTGCGCAAGCTCTGCGAAGGCGCCGACCAGGCGGCGGCCCTGCCCTGCTATCGCGACGAAGGCGCCAGCCTGTCCGGGGTGATCAAGGACAAGCTGCAGCAGGAGGGGCTCGGCATTTCACCCGAGGCCCTCTCCTATCTCTCGGCGCGCCTCGGGGGCGATCGCGCGGTGACGCTCTCCGAGCTGGAGAAGCTGGCGCTCTATATGGGCGGCAGCGGCAAGACGGTGGGGCTGGCCGATGTCGAGGCCGCCGTCGGCGACAGCGCCGCCCATGCGCTCGACGACCTGGTCTATGCCTTGAGCGACCGCGACATGGCGGGGGTCGAGCGCGGGCTCGCCCGCAGCCTCGGCGAGGGCGCGGCCCCCATCTCCCTGCTGCGCGCGGCGGCGCGGCATTTCCTGCGGCTGCAATGGGCGGCCGGCAAGGCGGAGCAGAGCGGCGGGATCGAGGGTGCGATGCGCGGCCTTCGGCCCCCGGTCTTCTTCAAATATGAGGATCGGTTCAAGGCCGCGGCCAAGCGCTGGTCGGCGGGCGGTATCGCCACCGCCCTGGAGCGCATCCTGACCACCGAGCAGCTCTGCAAACGTTCGGGCTCCCCGGCCGAGACCCTCTGCCGGCGGGTGTTCCTCGAGATCGCGGCGATAAAGCCCGCGCGCTGAACCAGACCCTCCCAGGATTTTGCTGCGCAGCATGACCCTCATGTTGCGCAGCATGGGTGCAGCATAGCTGCAGCATTTTCGCCGTTTGCGGACTCAGGACGGCCTATCGGCGACCCGCGGACCGGCGGTGGCGCTCGGCGTTTGGGCCGGGACCCTCGACATCATCATATTCGATGTATAAACATCGAGAGGATGACCCTGCTCATCTTGTTCGAGGTGAAAACATCGAATATGATGATGTTAGCACCACAGCCCGGGATTCGGCGCATGACGAAGGACATCAAAGAGATCGATTGGGGCGCCCGGACCAAGGGCATCCTCAAGGCCGAGCTGAAGCGGCGCAATGTCAGTTATCGCAAGCTGGCGGAGAAGCTGGAGCCCCTGGGGGTGAAGGAAACCGAGCGCAACATCGCCAACAAGATCGCCCGGGGCAGCTTTACCGCCATGTTCCTGCTGCAATGCCTCGAGGCGATCGGCGCCAGGAAATTGCGGCTGGATGACTAGAGCGCCGCCGCCGCGTCAGTCTTCGGTGGGTTTGGCGGCGGCCCCCGCGGCGCGGGTCAAGCGCTGCAGCAGATCGTCCAGCTGGTCGAGGCTCTTATAATGAACGGTCAGCGCGCCACTGCCCTGCCCGTCGAAATTGATCGCGACCTTGAGCCCCAGGAGGTTGGAGAGGTCGCGCTCGAGCGCCAGGGTGTCGGCGTCGCGAACCGTGGCGCCGGGTTTCGATTTGGCGCTCTTTCGCACGGCGGTGGGTTTGGCGGCGCTGGCCATGCGCTCGGCTTGGCGCACATTCAGACCCTGGGCGACGATCTGCTTGGCGAGCCCGACCGGATCGGTCGCCGTCACCAGCACGCGGGCATGGCCCGCCGTCAGCTGCCCCTCGTCGAGCAGCGCCTTGACTTGGCTGGGCAACCCCAACAACCGCAACATGTTGGCGATGTGGGACCGGCTCTTCCCTACATGTTGTGCCAGGTCTTCTTGCGTGTTCTTGAATTCCTCGAGCAGGCGGCGATAGCCCTCGGCCTCTTCGAGGGCCGACAGATTCTCGCGCTGCAGGTTTTCGACCAGCGCCAGCTCGAGCGCCTCGCGGTCGGCGAGGTCACGGATGATGACCGGGACCTCATGCAGCTGGGCGCGTTGCGCCGCGCGCCAGCGGCGTTCGCCGGCGACGATCTCATAGGCGTTGGGCTGTTGCGGCCGGCGGCGCACCAGGATCGGCTGCAGGATCCCGTTCGCCTTGATCGATTCCGCCAGCGCCGCCAGCTCGTCGTCGCCGAACAGGCGGCGTGGCTGGAATGGCCCCGGCTGGAGCTGCTCGATCGGTACCATTTTCGATAGACGAACCCGGTCGAGCGAAGCGTAGTCGGCGCTTTCCGCTCCCAGCAGTGCCGACAGACCGCGGCCGAGTTTCTTGCTGCCGTCGTCGATCAAGCCGCCTCAGGCTCCATCCGCTCCCGTCGCAGCATCTCACTGGCGAGATGGATATAGGCCTGCGCGCCGGGGCATTTCAGATCATAGAGCAGGACCGGCTTTCCATGCGAGGGCGCTTCGGAAATGCGCACATTGCGCGGAATGACGGTGTCATAGACCTTGTGACCGAGATGGCCGCGCACATCGGCAGCCACCAGATCGCTCAAGCTGTTGCGTTTGTCGAACATAGTCAATACCACCCCTTGTATCTCAAGGGTTGGATTGAGCACCTCCTTGATGCGCTGGATCGTCATCATCAGATGGCTCAGACCTTCGAGTGCCAGGAACTCGCATTGCAGCGGCACCAGCACCGCATCGGCCGCGACCAGCGCGTTCAGGGTGAGCAGACCCAGCGAAGGCGGGCAGTCGATGAGAACATAGTCATAGGAATTCAGGATCGGCTTCAGCGCTTCGCGCAGCAGGAACTCGCGCCGCACCGCGCTCACCAGCTCGATTTCGGCACCGGAAAGATCCACCGACGCAGGGATGATCGACATGCCGGGCACCAGGGTCGGCAGCAGCGCTTCGCGCGCGCTGGCACCGCCTTCGAGCAGGTCGTAGGAGGTCACGACCCGTCGGGCGCGATCGATGCCGAGGCCGGTCGAGGCATTGCCTTGCGGGTCCAGATCCACGATCAGGACTTGCTTCCCACAAGCCGCCAGGGCGGTCGCCAGATTGATCGCGGTCGTGGTTTTCCCGACCCCGCCCTTCTGGTTCGCCATCGCCAAAACTTTGGCTCTTTTCAAGGGGTTATCGTTCGTCGCGGTGAGGTCGGAGAGGTTCGACATGGCTCAATCGCAGGACGGTTCCAGAGGGGTCGGTGCGGCTTGGAAAGCGCTCCGTCTGCATCTTCCAGCCTTTGCCAGCCTCGGTCAATTCGCGCTCGACCTGCTGGCCCTTGAGGAACAGGCACCAGCTGGAGGGTGACATAAAAGGGTAGGCGTAATCAAGTAATTGGGGGAGATCGGCGCACGCCCTACTAATAATTGCGTTAGCCGGTATTTTCGGCAGCAATTCGACGCGCTGGGCGTGAATCGTGACGGCGAGCCCTGCGACTCGGGCCGCCTCGCGCTGAAAGGCGCATTTTCGCTGGTCCGACTCGACCGAGTGAACATCCGGCACTCCCATCGCCGCCAGCACCAGGCCGGGGAAGCCGGCGCCGCTCCCGATATCGATGACGGTCCGGCCGTTCGGCGGCAGCAGGGGATAGAGCTGCGCGGAGTCCAAAATATGGCGCCGCCAGACATCGGCGAGAGAGTTGGCGGCGACCAGGTTGATCGCCCGCTGCCACTTCAGGAGGAGCTCGGTCAACCGCTCGAGCTTCGCGAGTGTTTCACGTGAAACACCGGTCTCGGCGGCGAAGCCTTCGGGCGTGAGCGGTGCCGTCATGGTGACGAGGTCACGCCTCGCCGGCGGTCGCACTTTCGATCGCCCGCCTCGGACCCGCGGACCGGACATGGCGCAACAGGGCCGTCAGTGCCGCCGGCGTCACTCCGGAGATTCGTCCCGCCTGGCCCAGGGTGGCCGGCCGCACGCGATTCAGCTTGTCGCGGATCTCGGTCGACAGGCTGCCGACGGCGGCGAAATCCAGATCGGCCGGAAGCTGGAGCGATTCCTCACGACGGAAGGCGCGGATATCGGCCTCCTGCCGCTCGAGATAACCGGCATAGCGACTTTCGATCTCAAGTTGCTCGGCGATCTCGGCGGGCATGGCCGCGAGCTCCGGCCAAACCTTGGCCAGCGTCCCGAGAGTGACGCCCGGATAGCCCAGCATTTCCGAGGCGCTGCGCCAGACGCCATCCTGGTTGATGGCGAAGCCCTGGTGTTTCAGGCGGCTCGGCGTTTCCTTGAGAGCCGCCATCCGGCCCCTCGCCTCATCCAGCGCCGCTTTCTTGGCGCCGAACCGGCGGGCCCGATCGCCGGCCACGGCCCCGATCGCGATGCCCTTCTCCGTCAGCCGGAGGTCCGCATTGTCCGCTCGCAGCATCAGGCGATATTCGGCGCGCGAAGTGAACATGCGATAGGGCTCGCCGGTCCCCTTGGTGACCAGGTCGTCGATCAGGACGCCGATATAGGCGTCGGCCCGGTCGAGGATGAACTCGCCCCCGCCCCCCGCCTTGAGCGCCGCATTGATGCCGGCCATAAGCCCCTGCGCCCCCGCCTCTTCATAGCCGGTCGTGCCATTGATCTGGCCAGCGAGAAAGAGCCCCGGCACCCGCCGGGTCTCGAGCGTGGCGCGCAGCTCGCGCGGATCGATGAAGTCATACTCGATGGCATAGCCCGGCCGGATGATGCGGGCATGCTCCAGCCCGGGGATCGTCGCCAGGAACTCGGCCTGCACCTCGGCCGGCAAGGAGGTCGAGATCCCGTTGGGATAGACAGTGGAATCATCGAGCCCTTCCGGCTCCAGGAAGATCTGGTGGCGTTCCCGATCGGCAAAGCGGACGACCTTGTCCTCGATCGAGGGGCAATAACGGGGCCCGGTGCTTTTGATCCGGCCGGAATACATCGCCGAGCGGTGGAGGTTCCGTCGGATCACCTCATGGCCCGCGGGTCCGGTCGCGGTGATGTGGCAATCGATCTGCGACGTCTCGATCCGGCCCGTCATGAAAGACATGGGTTGCGGCGGCTGGTCTCCGGGCTGGCGCTCCAGGCCGCTCCAGTCGATGGTTTCCCCGTCCAGGCGTGGCGGCGTGCCGGTTTTCAGCCGGCCCATCGCGAAGCCCGCCCGTTCCAGCGCCTCGGCCAAGCCAATGGCCGGCCCCTCGCCCACACGGCCCGCGGGTTTGGTCTCGGCACCGATATGGATCAGGCCGCGCAGGAAAGTGCCGGCCGTCAGGACGACAGCGGCAACGCCAATCCGCCGGCCGGTGGCGGTGATCAGGGCAGCCAGATGGCCCGTGGGGTCGAGCTCGATCCCTTCGGCCGCAGCTTCGAGGATCTCGAGGTTGGATTGGTTCGCCAGAAGATCCTGGATCGCCGCTTTGTAGAGCTTGCGGTCGGCCTGAGCCCGGGGGCCCTTGACCGCCGGGCCCTTGCTTCGATTGAGGATACGGAACTGGATCCCGCCGCGATCGATCGCGCGGGCCATGATGCCGTCGAGCGCGTCGATCTCGCGGACCAAGTGACCCTTGGCCAGGCCACCGATGGCCGGGTTGCAGGACATCTCGCCGATGGTGTCGCGGCGATGGGTCAGAAGCAGCGTGGCCGCGCCCATGCGGGCAGCCGCAGCCGCGGCTTCGCAGCCAGCATGGCCTCCACCGACGACAACGACATCATAGAAATCTCGCATGGCGGCGGGACTTTAATCCTCGACCCGGACCTGAGTCAAAAGCTCTTGGCCAGCCTGAGATCGTCTGCCGCAGGCAATGTTTCACGTGAAACATTGCGGGCCGGAGGGATCATTTCCCGATGCAGAACTCGGAGAAGATACGGTCGAGAAGATCCTCGACATCGACCCGGCCGGTGATGCGCCCGATGGCGCGGACGGCCAGACGGAGATCCTCGGCCATCAACTCCGGATCGCGGGCCTCACGGCTGCGGGTCAGGGAGACCAACGCGTCTTCGAGTGCCGAGCGATGCCGCGCCCGGGTCAGGGCCGGCGACCCGATCGAATCCATGGACTGGGCGGCGATTTCCCCGATCCGGGCGACCAGATCGTTCAATCCGTATCCGGAATGAACCGAAATGGGAAGCAACGGGACTCCAGGCTGGGGCAGCGGCCGAGTCCCCAACAGGTCCATCTTGTTGGCCAGGACCAGATCCCGATCCCGCCGCAGATTCAAGAGGTTCGGCAGTTGCTCGGTAATTCGTTCCGCATCCAGAACGAAAATCCGCAGATCTGCATCCGCAGCGCGGCGCTCGGCGCGGCGCACACCCTCCGCCTCGATTTCATTCCGGGTCCGGCGCAATCCGGCGGTGTCGGCAAGCAGCACCGGATAGCCGCCGAGATCGAGCGACACCTCCAGCACGTCGCGCGTGGTGCCTTCGTGAGGCGATACGATGGCCGCCTCGCGCTTCGCCAATGCGTTGAACAAGCTTGATTTTCCAGCGTTGGGCGGGCCCATGATGGCGACCGACAATCCCTCGCGCAGCCGCTCGCCGCGATGGCCGTCGGCGAGGTGCTGGGCCATGGCCTCGGCCACCGGTGCTACTTGTTCCGTTACCGAAACAATCAAATGGGCCGGCAAATCCTCATCGGGGAAGTCGATCGCGGCTTCGAGCCGGGCCAGCGCCGATGTCAGGCTTTCGCTCCAGCCGCCATAGAGTTGTCCCAGGACCCCGTCCAATTGCCGGACGGCCTGGCGACGCTGCGCCTCGGTCTCGGCCGCGACCAGATCAGCCAAACCTTCGACTTCGGTCAGGTCCAACCGGCCATTGAGGAAGGCGCGGCGTGTAAATTCACCGGGTTCCGCCAACTTCAAATTCGGAAGCTTACCCAATGCACCCAGAACAGCGGCCAGAACGGCGCGCCCACCATGAAGATAGAGCTCGGCCCCGTCCTCGCCGGTAAAGCTCCCCGGTGCCGGAAACCAGGCGATCATCCCCTGGTCCAGCACCTCACCGGTGACGGGATGATTTATGCTGCGGCGCACAATTTTCCGCGGAGCCGGCAACGGCTGTCCCGTCAGCTGCTGCAGGCTGTCCCCCGCCGCCGGTCCGGCCAGCCGAATGACCGCCAGGCCCGATCGGCCCGGCGCCGTCGCCGGCGCATAGATTGTGGAATCGTCACGCATGGGCTCCCGGTCGGTTACCTCAAGGAACCAAGCCGGCTTCCGCCGCCATCACTTTATTCTTGGCGATCGGCGGGTCGTCCCCCGGCTTCAGCATCAGATGCGGGACCCGGCCGCCCTCGACCAGATGCTTCTGCAGCACCTCGTCGATTTCCTCCCGGGTCCGGGCGCGATACCAGACCCCTTCGGGGTAGATCACCATGGTCGGCCCCAGCTCGCAGCGATCGAGACAGCCGGCGCTGTTGATGCGCACCCCGGCGATCCCCAGCTCCTTGGCCCGCGCCTTCATATAGTCGCGCAGCTTTTCCGCGCCCTTTTCCTTGCAGCAGCCGCGCGGATGGCCGGCGGGGCGCTCATTGGTGCAGCAGAACACATGGGCACGATAGAAAAGGGCCGGATCGCCCGAGATCTGCCCTTCTTCCGTCGCCTGCGATTCCTGTTCGATCTTGGTCATTCCCCGGTCTTCTTTCCCGACAGCCCTTCCCAGAAGGCCCGCTGCATCTTTTCCAATCCGCCCAACCCACCCGGAACCCAGGCCTTGAACATGGCCTCGGCGTCCATGCTTTTGAGAGCGGCCATCATCCGCTGCTCGGCTTCCTTCATCACGGCGTCCTGGAGGGGTGCCACATCCGGCAATCCCAGGAAAGCCCGCGCCTCGCTGGGCGAGCAGTCGATATCGATCGTGATTTTCATGTGACCTCCGACGAACCCGTTTGTCACCGAGATTGGGCTTGAGCCATCGCGACGCCAATCCGACTATATAAGCATAGCATTCTCGATCCGCGCCTGGGGCCGATGGCCGCCTCATGCGAAATCGTCACTGTCACTCGCCCGCAAATCTTGCCGGCCGAAAGGTTTCGCCGCCGTTATGACGTCCGCTTCGGACATGTCTCCCACCGCGCCCAACGGTCCCGGCGATGCGCCGCCGCTCGAGCGCCTCGCGGCCAACCGGCTCGGGCTCAGCACCAGCCCCTATCTCCATCAGCACCAGGCGAACCCGGTCCATTGGCAGACCTGGGATCCCGAGACCCTGGCGGCGGCCCAGGCGCTCGACCGCCCGATCCTGCTCTCGATCGGCTATGCCGCCTGCCATTGGTGCCATGTCATGGCCCATGAGAGTTTCGAGAACCAGGGCATCGCCGATCTGATGAACGAGCGCTTCGTCAACATCAAGGTCGACCGCGAGGAGCGCCCCGACGTCGACCAGATCTATCAATCGGCACTGGCGCTCCTGGGACAACAGGGCGGCTGGCCGCTCACCATGTTCCTCACGCCGCAGGGCGAACCCTTCTGGGGCGGCACCTATTTTCCGCCGGCCGAGCGCTGGGGCCGTCCCGGCTTTCCCGACGTCCTCAAATCAATCTCCGACATCTATCGCACCGAGCGCGGCAAGGTCGCGAGCAACGTCACCGCGATCAAGAATGCGCTGAAGTCGATGGCGGAGCCGCGGCCCGGCGGCGCCATCTCGATGGAGCTCACCGACCGCATCGCGCAGCATCTGCTACAGCAGGTCGACCAGGCCCATGGCGGCATCGGCGGCGCGCCGAAATTTCCGCAGGAGCCGACCTTCGAGCTGCTCTGGCGCGGCTGGAAGCGCAACAGCGACAGCGAGATGCGCGAGGCTGTGCTGCTGACGCTGACCCGCATGGCGCAGGGCGGCATCTACGATCATCTCGGCGGCGGCTTCGCGCGCTATTCGGTCGATGCCGAATGGCTGGTGCCGCATTTCGAGAAGATGCTCTACGACAACGCCCAGCTGGTCGAGCAATATGCGCTGATCTGGCAGGAGACGCGTTCGCCACTCTATGAAGCCCGCATCCGCGAGACGATCGGCTGGGCCCAGCGCGAGATGCGCGCCGAAGCCGGGCCTTCCGGAAATCGCGGCTTCGCCTCCTCGCTCGATGCCGACAGCGAGCATGAAGAGGGAAAATTCTATGTTTGGACCGAGGCCGAGATCGATGCGGCGCTCGGCAAGGACGCGACGCTCTTCAAGCGCATCTATGATGTGCATTCGGACGGAAACTGGGAACATAAGACCATCCTCAATCGGACCGCGCATCCCGATCTGATGGACGAGTTCTCCGAGGGCGCGCTGCTCAAATCGCGCGCCAAGCTCCTGGCGCTCAGGAGCGGCCGCGTCCGCCCCGGCTTCGACGACAAGGCGCTGGCCGACTGGAACGGGCTGATGATCGCGGCGCTGACCTTTGCCGCGCAGGTGTTCGACGAGCCCGACTGGCTCGCAACCGCGCGCGAGGCCTTCGCCTTCGTGACGAAGGACATGACGAAGGATGGGCGGCTGCGGCACAGCTATCGCGCCGGCCGCCTGCAGCATCCGGCAACCCTCGACGATTACGCCAACAACGCGCGCGCGGCCTTGCGCCTGCATGAAGCGACGGGCGATCCCGCCTATATCGCCCAGGTCGAAGCCTGGCTCGAGATCATCGACCGTCATTACTGGGACAAGACCGGCGGCGGCTATTTCTTCGCGGCCGACGACACCACCGATCTGGTGCAGCGGCCGCGCAACGCCCATGACAATGCGGTCCCGTCCGGCAATGGCACGATGGTCGCGGTGCTGGCGAAGCTTCATTACCTGACCGGCAAGCCCGCCTATCGCGATCGTGCGGAGGCCATTGTCGGCGCCTTCGCCGGCGAGATCGAGCGCAACTTCTTCCCGCTCGCGACACTCCTGAATGCGAACGATCTGTTGCAGAACGCGGTCCAGGTCGTGCTGGTCGGCGATCCCGGCGCGCCCGCGATGCAGGCCATGCGCCGCGCGGCGCATGGTGCGTCCTCGCCCAACCTCGTGCTGCAGTCGGTCGCCTCCGGCGCCGCACTGCCGGCCGATCATCCGGCCGCCGGCAAGACCGTCCCGGCCGGCAAGGTCGCGGCCTTCGTCTGCCGCGGCCAGACCTGCTCGCTGCCCTTCACCGACCCCGAGCGGCTTCACGCCACGCTCGCGCTTGCATGACGACAACCGCCCTCATCTCGCGCCAGCGCCTCATGGCCTCGCCGCTGGGCCCGATCCGCCTGATCGAGGAGGAAGGCCGCATCACGCGATTGAGCTGGGGACGCGAGGAAGAGTCCCGTCTCGAGCCCGGCGCCGAAAGCTCAGCCTTGCTCGAGCTGGCCGAGGCGCAGCTCGACGAATATTTCCGCGGGCATCGCGACGCCTTCGATCTGCCGCTGGCGCCGCGGGGCACGGCCTTCCAGCAGAAGGTCTGGAAGACGATGAGCCAGATCCCTCATGGCGAGACTTGGAGCTACGCGGCCCTGGCGCGGCGGGTCGACAATGTCGCGCGTGCGGTCGGCCAGGCTTGCGGCGCCAATCCCATTCCAATCATCATTCCCTGCCACCGCGTGCTCGCGGAAAACGGCGCCCTGGTCGGCTTCTCCGCCGTCGGCGGCACGGAGTCGAAATCATTCCTGCTCGAACTGGAGGGCGCCCGCCCTTTGCGTCTCCTCTGAAACCCAGCCTCTATCGAGACTCACCCCCGAAGGATTCGTCCATGGCCAAGACCCACGCGATCCGCATCGCCGAATTCGGCGGCCCCGACAAGATGCAATGGCAGGAGATCGATGTTCCCGCCCCGGGAGCCGGCGAGCTGCTGCTGCGCCAGACCGCCTGCGGACTCAATTTCATCGACACCTATCACCGCAGCGGCCTCTATCCGATCCCACTGCCTTCGGGCCTCGGCCTCGAAGCCGCGGCCGTGGTGGAAGGGCTCGGCAGCGGCGTCACCGAGTTCAAGCTCGGCGACCGCGTCGGCTACAATTCCGGCCCGATCGGCGCCTATGCGGAGCGCCGCGTCTATCCGGCGGCCAAGGTGGTGAGGTTGCCCGACGGCATCGACGACCCGACCGCGGCGGCGATGCTGTTGCGCGGCATGACGGTCGAATATCTGATCCGCCGCACCTATCCGGTGAAGAAGGGCCAGACCGTCCTGTTCCATGCCGCCGCCGGCGGCGCCGGCCTCATCGCCGGCCAGTGGCTCTCCCATCTGGGCGCCACGGTCATCGGCACGGTCGGATCGGAAGAGAAAGCCAGGCTCGCGCGCGAGCATGGCTACCACCATGTCATCAATTATCGCAGCGAGAACTTTGTGGCGCGGGTGAAGGAGATCACCGGCGGCAAGGGCGTGCCGGTCGTCTATGACGGCGTCGGCAAGGATGTCTTCCTGGCGTCGCTCGATTGCCTCAGTCCGCGCGGCATGATGGTCACCTTCGGCAATGCCTCGGGTCCTTCGCCGGCGATCGAGCCGCTCACCTTGCTGCAGAAGGGCTCCCTGTTCCTGACCCGTCCCACCCTCGGCAATTACACGGCAACGCGCGAGGAGTTGGTCGAGAGCGCCCAGGCGCTGTTCGACGTGGTGCTGTCGGGCGCGGTCAAGATCCGCGTCAACCAGACCTATCCTTTGAAGGACGCGGCGCAGTCGCATCGCGACCTCGAAGCCCGCAAGACCACCGGCTCGACGGTGCTGCTGCCGTGACCCTCCCCACGGGAAGCCTCCTCCCGCCCGAGCGCAATTATTTCTGGGCGGCGCTCCCCGGCCCCGGCCTGGAGCAGCTGCGGCTGCGGCTCGACCCGGTCGAGAATGTCGCCCATGGCCTGGTGATGGGGGTCGAGGAAGGCCAGCCTTTCCGGCTCCAATACAAGATCAAGTGGGGCAGCAATTGGCGCGTGCGCAAGGTCGCGCTCGAATCCCAGACCATGGCGGTCCTCACCGAGCGGACGCTCAAGAGCGACGGGCGTGGCAACTGGCAGGGCGATCAGGGCGAGGCCCTGCCCGAGCTCGAAGGCTG
>NZ_JBOHKS010000310.1:0-16993 GCF_050729195.1 Hypericibacter sp. | reverse complement strand
GTGCAGCGATTTCCGTGAAAAGCGCAATGTTTTCTGGCGCGTGGTGATCACGGCCAAGACCGTCGAGGAGGCCGGCGGCTGGCGCCATCATCCGGGCGAGGAGTTCCTCTTCGTCCTCGATGGCATGCTGGAGATCCATACCGAGCATTACGAGCCGGTTCGCCTCAAGCCGGGCGACAGCATCCTGTTCGACGCCAACATGCCCCACTCCTACGTGTCGCAAGGCAAGCGCGAGGCAGTGGTCCTGATGTCCAACACCGTGCCGGCCGAGGGCGAGCCGCCCGCGATCGTGACCCATCGCTGATTGAACCGGTGGTTTTTCCAAAAAAGAAAATCACCTTGCGGATCGGAAAAGCGGCTCCTACCAT
The DNA here is from genome assembly GCF_050729195.1 of Hypericibacter sp. Lineage (NCBI taxonomy): Bacteria > Pseudomonadati > Pseudomonadota > Alphaproteobacteria > Rhodospirillales > Dongiaceae > Hypericibacter > Hypericibacter sp. Next base: position 16,625 of record NZ_JBOHKS010000310.1, on the reverse strand, counting down.
CCCGCCAGCGGAAAGGGTTGGCGCAGGGTGCTTTCGGTCCAGGGTGTCAGCAAGAGCTTCGGGGGCGTGCATGCGCTGCGCGACGTCACGGTCGCCTGCGGCGGGTCCGAGATTCTGGGCCTGATTGGCCCCAACGGCGCCGGCAAATCGACCCTGGTCAATGCCATCAGCGGCGTGCTGCGGCCCAACCGGGGCAGCATCTCGCTCGACGGCGAGGATTTGACCGGCCGCGGCCCCGAGCATGCCGCGCGCCAGGGCGTCGGCCGCACCTTCCAGAACCTGCGCCTGTTCCCCTTCATGACGGCGCGCCAGAACATCGAGGTCGCCCATATCACCTGCCGGCGCCATCGCCCCGAGACCGCCGACGCGATCGATCTGGATGCGCTGATGGCGGAATATGGCCTCGACCTCGTCGCGGACCGGCCGGCCGGCACGCTTCCCTATGGCCAGCAGCGCCGGCTCGAGATCGTGCGTGCGCTGGCGCTGGGTCCCCGGCTGCTGCTGCTCGACGAGCCGGCAGCGGGCCTCAACGACTACGAGTCCGAGGAACTGGCCCATGCGGTCCAGCGCATCCGCGACCGGACCCAGGCCGCCCTCATCGTGATCGACCATGATCTGCGCTTCATCATGTCGGTCTGCGACCGCATTTGCGTCCTCGATATGGGCGAGGTGGTCGCGATCGACGTACCGGCCGCGATCCGCGCCAATCCGAAGGTGATCGATATCTATCTCGGCCAGATGAACTGAAGACCCGGCCGAGGCCCGAGAGTGACCAATAGACGTCGAACAAAACAAAACATGTGGGAATAGGGAGGTTGAATTCATGAAAGCGGTAAGACTCATGCCGGCGGCAGCGCTGGCGATCCTGGCGGCAGGCTTCGGCGCAGCGCCCGCCTCGGCGGACAACACGGTCAAGATCGGCGTCGCCGTCGCGTTGACGGGTCCGCTGGCGCCTTACGAAGAGACCGAAGGTGCCCGCTGCATGGCCGACAAGCTCAACAAGGCGGCCGGACCCAACGATCCCAAGATCGAGGTGCTGACCGCCGACAACCGCTCGGACGCGCAGCTCTCCGTGTCGCTGGGCCAGAAATTCCTCGATGACGGCGACCAGGTCATCGCCGGCCTGCCCTTCCCCGATGCGCTCATTCCGATGACCACCATGGCCAAGAGCTATGGCGTGACCGTCTTCTCCGCGCCGAACACACAAGTCGAGATGCAGGAGCTGGACACCGACAACTTCATCGCCGGCGCCGTGCCCGACCCGATCAATGCCGCGGCCACCGCGGCCGTGGTCTATGCCAAGGGCGGCCGCAATGCCGTGCTGCTGACCTCGGAGGATGCCGGCTCCTGGTCGGCCAAGCTGCCGGAATGGTTCGGCGAGGCCTTCACCGCCTGGGGCGGCAAGGTGCTGGGCAAGTTCAATTACAGCTTCGGCATCACCGACTGGTCGCCGCAGATCGCCAGCATCAAGGCGCTGCCCGAAAAGCCGGACGTGGTCCATGTCTGCGGCGTGCTGCCGGATGTCGGCATCCTGATCCGTCAGCTCCGCGCCAATGGCTATGACGGCTGGGTGGTCGGCTGCGACGGCTTCGACGATCCCTCGCTCGAATCCACCGTCGGCAAGCCCGAGGATCTGAACAAGGTCATCTTCGCGACCCACGGTCTGGTGGGCATGGGCGGTCCGATCGACACGTTCCTCGCCCAGTGCAAGGCCGACGGCTTCAAGGTCAACGGCATCTTCGACGCGCTCGGCGCCGATATGGTGATGGTCGTCGCGGGCGCCGCCAAGAAGGCGGGCAGCACCGATCCGGTCAAGCTGCGCGAGGCGATGCGCGCCGAAGGCGGCTATCCGGGCCTCACCGCCCCGACCATCTCCTTCTTCGAACATAAGAGCTATCCGGTGAAGACGGTGCCGGTGATCGGCTTCGAGAACGGCAAGCGCGTGCTGCTGACCGACGCGATGCCGACCAAGATCCCCTACCTGAAGTGACGGTTCGGCGGTTCGGCCGCGGGCGCTGGTGACAGCGCCTGCCCGCCGACCCGCCCTTCCCTCGCCTCAGGCTCCATCCGAGCGCCCATGCTATCCGTCGAAGGTCTTTCGGTCCGTTACGGCGCCATCCGTGCCCTGCATGGCGCCTCTATCCGCGTGGGTGCGGGGGAGTTCGTGGCATTGCTGGGACCCAACGGCGCCGGCAAGACCTCGCTCATTTCCGGCATCGCCGGCCTCGTCGCCGCCGAAGGCAGCGTCGTCTTCAAGGACAAGCAGATCCTCCGCCTGCCGACCGAAGATCGCGTCCGGCGTGGCCTCTCCATGACGCCGGAAGGCCGGCATGTCTTCGCCAACCTGACGGTCGCCGAGAATCTCCGGCTGGGGGCCGCGATCCAGACCGACCGCGCCGCCTTCGCCGCCGACCTCGACAAATATCTCAAGCTGTTTCCGATCCTGAAGGCCCGCTACAACCAGCTCGCCGGAACGCTGTCGGGCGGCGAGCAGCAGATGCTGGCGATTGCGCGCTCGATGATGTCGCGCCCCAGCCTCCTGATGCTGGACGAGCCGTCGCTGGGACTGGCGCCCCGCATCGTCGCGCAGATCTTCGATTACATCGCCATCCTCAAGGCCGAAGGCGTGACCCTGCTGGTGGTCGAGCAGAATGTGATGCAGGCGCTGAAGATCGCCGACCGCGCCTATGTGATCAGCTCGGGCGTGATCCGCCATGAGGGGCCGGCGCAGGAGCTGCGCGACGACCCGCGGCTGATCGATCTCTATCTGGGCGGGTGAACCGGGCAAGATGGATTACGCGGTCCAGCAATTCGTCAATGCGTTGGCCTTCGGCGCCGAATATGCGCTGATCGCGCTGGGCCTCGCCCTGGTCTATTCGATCATGAATCTGATGAATTTCGCCCATGGCGAGATCATCGCCTCGGCCGGCTACAGCATGTATCTGGCGATCCTGATCGGCTTCGATTCGCCCTGGCTGGTGGCGCCGGTCGCCATCATCGCCGGGGCCGTGACCGCCATGCTGTTCGAGCGCATCGCCTTCCGGCCGGTGCGTCATGCGCCCGCCACCACCGGTCTCCTCACCGCCTTCGGCGTCAGCATCGTGGTGCAGAATCTCTTCACTCTGCTGGTCTCGCCGCGCCCGCGCGCTGTCCCCGCGCTCACCAGCCTCAACCAGACCATCTTCATCGGCCCCTATGCGATCTCCTCGCTGCAGCTCCTGGAGCTGATCACGGTCGCGATCGCCATCACCGGCCTGGTGCTGTTCCTCAAGCGCTCGACCCTGGGGCTCGCGATCCGCGCCGCCACCCGCGAGTTCTCCACGGTCCGCCTCATGGGCGTGCGCGCCAACCGCGTCATCGCCACCGCCTTCGCGCTGTCAGGCTTGCTCGCCGGCATCGCCGCGATCTTCATGGTGGCGCGGCGCGGCAGCGTCGATCCCGATTTCGGCTTCCAGCCCGTGATCAAGGCCTTCGTGGCCTGCGTGCTCGGCGGTTTCGGCTCGCTGGGCGGTGCGGTCTTCGGCGGCATGCTGCTGGGCTTCCTCGACGTCGCCATCGTGATGCTGCTGCCGCAGGATATGGGCGGGCTCAGCGACGCCATCACCTACTCGATCATCGCGGCCCTGCTGGTCTGGCGGCCCGAGGGGCTGCTGACGCGCCGGATCGAGCTGGGCGACAAGGAGATCTGAGACCATGGGAATGTCGGCGCGATGACGACGGCCGTTCCTGAGCCCACCGTCCCGGCGACCGCCGCCCGTCCCGCGGCGGGGAAGGCACTGCTGCGCTCGCTGGCCGGGGGGCTCCTGACCGCTGTGCCGATCGTCATCATCGGCCTCCTGATCCTGGAGTTCGCGCCCGCCTATCTCGTTCGCATCACCTTCGCGGCCTACGTCAATCTGCTGATCGTGCTCGGCCTGCAGATCTTCATGGGCAATTCCATGGTGGCCAATCTAGGCCAGGGCGCCTTCGTCGGCATCGGCGCCTATACCGTGGCGATCCTGGCGACCCCGATCGCGATGAAGAAGATGTCGATCCCCAACGCGCCCTTCGGCCTCTCCCATGTCGCGATCGACCCGCTGCTCGCGGCTGGTGCGGGCCTCGGGATCGCCGGCATCGTGGCCCTCCTGACCGGCATCGTGGTGGCGCGCGTCTCGGGCGAGGCCGCGACCATCCTGACCTTCAGCCTCCTGATGATCGTTCATTCGGTCTTCATCCATTGGACCGACCTGTTCAAGGGTGCCCAGGCCTTCTTCGGCATTCCGCAGGTCGTCAATCTGCAGATCGCAGTGGCGCTCTCGGTCGTCGGCATCGTGCTGGCGCGGCTCTTCAAGGACAGCCGGGTGGGCCTGCAGCTGCGCGCCAGCGCCGAAAGCCTGCTGGCCGCGCGCGCCTTCGGTGTCGATGTGGTGCGGCTGCGGCTGATCGCCTGGGTCTTCGGCGCTATGTTCTGCGCCACGGGCGGCGTCCTCTACGCCTACTTCATGGGCACCATCAATGCGCGCGCCTTCCATTTCGAGCTGGTGCTGACGACGCTCGCCATGCTGATCCTCGGCGGCTTGCGGACAGTGTCGGGCGCCGTCTTCGGCTGCGTCCTCCTCTCCACCGTGCTCGAGGTCATCCGCACGCTGGAGAATGGCGTCACCATCGGCAATTGGCAGACCCCGCCTTTGCTCGGCCTCTCCGGCCTCGCCATGGGCGGCGTCATCGTGTTCAGTATGATCTTCCGCCCCAAGGGCATGATTTCCCGCCTCGAGTTCGACGAGCTGCTGCGGCAATGGTTCGGCCGCCGGACTTCCGTCGAGGCGGCTTCCGGATCGCAAGGCGAACCCGGCGACAAGAGCGACGCGAGCAAGGCGAGGTAGGATATGACGACGGATTTCGAGAACGCGGTTTCGGCGCGCAAGGCGAAGCTCCAGGAACTCCAGCGCGAGCTCGCGGAAAAGGGCGCGCGCTTCATCCATGTGCATATGCCGGAGATCAACGGCGTCTATCGCAGCAAGACCACGCCCTTCAAGCTCGCCTATAACGGCGATGCCTTGAACGCGATCCTCTATTGCGTCGCCCATAGCGACGGCCAGCCCTTGCCGGTGCCGGTCTTCGGCGGTCCGATCAGCAACGACGACAACGGCTACCCCAACATCATGGCGCTGCCGGACCCGGCGACCGTGCGCCATCATGGCTGGGATCCGCGCTTCGCCTCGGTGATCCTCAATTCCTTCATGCTGGACGGGCGACGTTGCGGGCTCGATCCGCGGGCCATCCTGCAGGCGCAGGAAGATCGCTCGCGCGAGCTGGGTTATGAGCCGATCTTCGCGCTCGAATATGAGTTCGGCATCTTTCATGCCGATCACGATCTGATGCGCGCCGGCCGCTATCGCGAGCTCAAGCCCTGGGGCCATTCTTTCGTCAATTACGACCTGGTCCGCAGCGGGGACTACCAGTCCTTCATGGCCGAGTTCATCGACCGCCTCGCCAGCATCAATATCGGCGTCGCGTCGGTCGTGACCGAATATGGTTATGGCATGTATGAGTTCGCCCTGGCGCCGAAACCGGCGCTCGAGGCCGCCGACGATGCGATGCGGGCCAAGCTGCATTTGCGCGAACTCTGCGCCGAGCGCGGCATGGTCGCGACCTTCATGACCCGCTTCCAGACGCCGGGGCGCGAGAGCGCCTGCGGCGGCCACCATCATCAGAGCCTCTGGCGCGACGGGAAGAACAGCTTTGCCGCCGGCGCCAACAAACTCACCGAGGTGGCGCAGCAGTATCTGGCCGGCATGCTGGCAAGGCTGCCGGAATCGCATCTGCTGTTCCGACCGACGGTCAACTCCTATCGCCGCCTCGATCGCGGGGCCTGGTCGCCGGAAGATGCCTCCTGGGGCTATGAGAACCGCACGGCGGCCGTGCGCGCCATCACCACGCCGGTCGAGGATGCTGCGCGCTTCGAGCATCGCGTGCCGGGCGCCGACATCAACCCCTACCTCTCGATCGCGGCGATGCTGGCCGCCGGACTCGACGGCATCGAAGGGAAGATGACGCTGGAGCCGGCGGCGCCGGGCAATCCCGGAGCGCTCAACCGGCCGGCTTTGTCGCGGACCTTGAAAGGCTCGATCGAGAGCTTCACCGGATCGGCTTTCATCGACCGCGTCTTCGGCGCGGAGTTCAAGGTGCATTACGCGCTGAGCCGTCAAGCCGAGCTCGACGCCTTCGACAGCTGGATGGCCGCCCAGATCACGGACTTCGAGTTCCAGCGTTACTTCATCGGGACTTGAGGCGGCGCCACGCCGCGACGGATCTCTCGATCCGATCCGTCGCGCGTTGCTATTTCGCCTTGCGCGGAATGGCGTCCAGCAGCCGTTGCGGGATCTCTTCCCTCAGCAAGGTCTTGCCGAACATCTTCACCCGGTTCGCCTGCTGGCGGAGCTTCTCCACCCCCTCGGCTCCCTCGGGATTCCTGCGCAGATAGGCTTCCACGCGAGCAATCTCCTGCTTGGCGAGGCGCCCCTCGACATAGTCCTGCAAATCTCTACTTGAGACCCTGCGAGGCATCTCTTGTTCCGACCTCATTTTCCCATTCGAAGGATGCGACTCGCCTGAGCCCGCATCGGATTCGATCTTTCACGTAAACGAAATGACGGGAGGTTCGATCCTCGATTGCTTCCGACTTTAGTCGGAAAGAAAGCGTCCTGCGACAATCCTACCCGATCCATGTGTAATTTCATAAGTGGCTTGTAACTCCCTGTTTGCAAAGCAGAGATCGCAGATGCCACAACCTTCCCACGCGAAACACTCTTCTCACTTCCGACAATTCGGGCCATTTGTTTTCGCGTGAAGGCGAGACGTGGTTAGCAAAACGCTAACGATCGCCGGCACGGTTTGAAGACGAGACGACAAGAGACAAGACGATCCGAATCCTCGCCAGTACGGCATAACAAAAGAGGTCAGATCCAATGCTCGAAGCGAATCTAACGACCACCCCATTCCCGGAGCTCATCGATCCCGAAGCGATGTTCGGGCTGCCGGAAAATCTCCTCCTCAACTCCACCCTCGCCGACGAGACCAAGATCCAGGCGCTCAATCTGTGGAAGCACGACCTGGTGCTTCTGATGACGGCGACAGACGAAAATATGCCGGCGCATACGGGCCAACCGTCGTACGTGCCGGGTGAGAGCACCGCAGAGATGTTGCGGCGTGTCTCGAACGTTCTGCTGGCACTCGATCCCCTCGAGACCGGCAAGACCGGCCCATCCCATCGCGCATAAGTCTCCGCGCGAGCCTACCGGCGAAAGCCGGGGGTAAACCAACGCAAACAAGAAATCACGGGTTTAGGAAAAGGGAGTTCGTCATGACACCCCATATCGCTGACAATCAAGTCGAGAGCTTCGATATCGCCGAACAATTCCGGGACGTGATGCCGCATCTGCGCGGCTATGCCCGGTCGCTCACCCGCAACGCGGATGCCGCGGACGATCTCGTCCAGGATGCGCTGGTGCGGGCCTGGGCGTCCCGGGCGCAGTTCATTCCCGGCACCAATTTCCGCGCATGGATGTTCACCATCATGCGCCACCGCTTCCTCGACGAATGCCGTCGCAACAAGGGCCCGCATCTGGCGATCGAAGATGTCAGCAATCATGCGGCCCTGGTCAGCGGTCCGGCGCAGGACTCGGCGATCGAGTTCGAGGAGATGGCTTGCGCCTATTGGCAGATGGCGCCCAATCGTCGGGAGATCCTGATGCTGGTGGGCGCGCTCGGCCTCGAATATGAGGAAGCGGCCAAGGTCATCGGTTGCGCGGTCGGAACAGTCCGCAGCCGCCTGTCCCGGGCCCGCACCGAGCTCCAGAACCAGATCGAGCGCGGTGCCGGTCGCCTGACCCAGCAGCCCTCGAGCAGGAAGGGTGCGCCGGCCCGCCGGTCGATCGCGACCCAGGAGTTCCTCCGACTGCTCAACGCCGCCGCCTGATGCGATTGGCGGACGGCTGACGACGCCACCCCCCGGAGCGCGAGAGCGTTCCGGGGAGATCGGCTCCCTCCCCGACTTCTATCTTCCATCCCAGCCGTCGTCCCCTTGCGAGCGGCTCTTTGCCATATCCGGACTATTTTCCCGAGCCAGCCGGCAGCCGGAACCGATGGCGCGCCCTTGCGTTCCTCGGTCGGGTCCTGCCGCCAGGCAACGGCCTGATATTGCTCACCAAGCCATTTTCACCTGCGAGGAGAGGGCCGTTATGACCCCGCTTCGTGCCTTGGGCATTGCGATCGCCGTCTCCGGCGCCGTGTTTCTCTATTTCGGATTAAATGCTTCGGACGCGCCGCTCGAGCAGGCCAGCGAAGCCTTGACCGGCAGCTACAGCAATCACACGCTCTGGTATATCGCCGGCGGCCTTGGTGCCATGATCGCCGGCATCTCGCTGGCGCTGCCGACCCGGCGCTGACCGCCACCCGGATGGCCTCTCTTCACATGAAGGACCGAACCCCATGAAAGCGAATGCGGACGACGCCACGATCAACACGGTGCGCGAGGATCTCGACCTGCTCCGGGCCGACCTGAAGAGCGTCATGGAGGCGCTCGGCAATCTCAAGAGCGATGCCGGCGCCGCCGTGAAGGACCAGGCGGCCCGGGCCGCCGGCAATATCGGCCGCAAGGCCGAGGATATCTTCGAGGATCTCAAGGGCGAAGGCGAACGCGCCACTAAACTCCTGACCGCTGCGGTCAACGAGCATCCCTACAGCTCTCTTGCCATCGCGCTGGCGATCGGGATCGTCATCGGCCGCACGCTGGATCGGCGGTAATCCATGACGAATCTCGATGCCGGCCTGCTCCGGCTGCTCCTTGGCGTGGCCGTCCTCGAGCGCGCCGAGGCGGCCAAGCGCCGGGCGAAGAAGGCGTTGGCCCTGGCGGCGGTCGGCCTCGGCCTGGCCGTCGCCTTGGGCGGCACAGCCGTCCTTGTTCTTGGCGAGCTTTCGGTATTCCTGATCGAGCTGCATTTGGGCCGCGCCAATGCGCTGCTGATCACGGCCGCCGGCGCCATCGTCCTCGCGGGCGCTGCCGCCTATTTCGCCTGGGTCCAGCTGCTTCAGCTATTGGATTTCAAATCCGCGAAGAAGAAAGCAACGGCTGCAGGCGAGGCCGGCGCTTCGAAGGATCCCCTCTGGAACCTCGCCGGCGCGCTGGCCGTCGGCATCGTCGCCGGCGCTTCTCGCGGTCGAGACGCCGAGTAGCCGTCTCCCGGAGCAGATCGGCATAAAGAAATCCGCTGGAGCTTGGCCCTCTCATGGCCAACCCCCAGCGGGGTTCGAAGTTTGGAAACCGACCATGCGGCCCGCAGGCCGGCGGCGGAGTCTGCCGCTAGATACGACCCATCAGCAGCAGAACCACGATAACCACCAGCACGACCGAAAAAATGCCCGTGGGGTAGTAGCCCCATTCGCGGCTATAGGGCCAAGCCGGCAAGGCGCCAATCAGCAACAGAACGAGAATGATCAGAAGAATGGTACCAAGCATGGGGATGCTCCCTCATGAACGATGACGGCAATGAACAAAGCCGTTGATTGATCGGGACCGTCGGGCAACGCCGGGTTCCCGCCGGCACCGCCCGAGCGAAGCGCCCGTTAGTGGTAGCGACGTTCCCAGTTCTTCACCTGACGTTCGGCCTGGTCTTTGGCGATGCCGTAACGCTCCTGGATCCGGCCCACGAGCTGATCGCGCTTACCGGCGATCCGCGTCAGATCATCGTCGGTGAGGTCGCCCCGCTCTTCCTTCAGTTTGCTCGTCGCCTGCTTCCAGTTTCCCGAGATGGTGTCCCAATTCATGGACAGCTCCTTTGGTTGTGCGGCGCTGCAACCGACCGCTGCCCCCAAGAACGCAATCCCATTCCACGAGGTTCCCTCTGACGGATCTCCAGAAAGAAGCCATGTGGCATCGTTGTGACCTGAAGCCCTTGTCGCGCCCGCCAAAGCTGTAAAGCCGGAACCAAGCCAAACAGGCCGCGTTCTTTCCCATATCGCCGCAATGGCAGATCGCCTTGGCCTCTGTTGCGGCGGCACCGCACGCGATTGCGGATCACCCCTGTGGGAACAATGTTTGGAGGCGGATATGAATCGAGTTTCTCTCCTGCTCGCAAGCGGCGCGATGCTTCTGGCAAGCGGCGTCGTTTGGGCGGATGACACCACCACACCCGCGGTTCCGGCACCGCCGTTGGACACCACCACTCAAACCAGCGCCGCGCAGGTGCCGGCGGCCGGTGAAGTCGGCGTCAAGCAGCTCGTCGGCATTGATATCCGCAATGCCAATGACGAGAAGGTCGCCGAGATCAAGGACGTGCTCATCGGCAACGACAACACGGTCGACACCGCGATCGTCACCGTCGGTGGCGTGATGGGTCTGGCGGGTCGCAACGTCGCCATCGCGTGGAATCAGATTCAGTTCTTCCGCGATGCCGACACGATCAAGGCCAAGACCAGCCTGACCGAGGATCAGCTCAAGGCGCTGCCTGAGTACACTTCCGACGGGGGCGTCTGGCATACCAAGTAGACCCCGGAAGCCAGAAACTCTCGTCGAGGCGAGAAGGGAGCGTTGGCAGCGGCGATCATCTGGCTGCGGCCAGCCTCCCTTCTTTGCTTCTTCCGGCGATCTTCCAGGCGATGCGCGGGCCTACCAGTGACCGCGTCCACCCCAGCCGGAGCCGTAATAGCCGTGATAGCCGTAGTAATAGGGGTGGTAGTAGTAAGGTCGCGGCGCGGCATAGTAAGCGGGATAGGGGCTCACGACGCAGCCGCTCAGGATGACGGCCGCCAGCAACAGCGGCACTCCAACCCGCAGAACGCGCAGCCAGTTTCTCATTGAAGTCGGACTCCAAGCCAATGTGGGGGCGGAACGGGTTTTCTGAACCCGGATTACGGGTTGGGTCGGGCCTGACCGACCCTCTTCTCCTTACACGGCACAGATCGCAAAACCCGTCGCCCGCCGCGGCCCGATACGCTGTTCAAGAACCCGTTACTGGGGTGCCTGGGAGCCAGGGATATGGGTCTCGAATTGCCGATTCGCGAGAAGGAGTTTGCTGAAGAAGGGTCGCGAATGCTGCCATCGGATGCTGGTCCCGATGGCGCTGATCGGGGATGAACATGGAGAAGTCCCCATGAAGCGGCGCGCCGCCATCCGCCAGGCGGTACGCGACGGGGGTTTCGCCGGCATCAATCGCGGCAAGGAGACCGATGCCATTCGACGGGCCACTCCAGGCCAGGGGCGGGGTCGACATTCGATCAGGAGGACAGGAACGGTCCTGCGCTGGCCTCGACCAGATTCTCAAGCCCGGATCGGGCGACCTTCGGTCAGTTCGACACTCGAACCTCTACCAGGCCAGATAGATCGCCACATGTCCGGGCCGGCCCGCCTCGTCGAAATCGACGATCTCGGCCCGCAGATGAAAGTCGTTGGGCGCCAGTTCCTTCTGGAAGAACTTGTAGGCACGCTCCGCCCAGCCCTGCAGCGACTTCGGCCAATCCGGCTCGCCGTTATTGATGGCGCGACCCTTGTCGGTACAATAGGTCGCTGGGAACTCCATCACTTTGACGGAGGTCGAGCCCATTTCCGCGGCCCGGCGCAATGCTGCGTTGACCCGCTCGTGAACGTCCGGGCGCAGGTCCTTCTGCATGAAGTCTTCGCGGAGCTCGCGTTCGGCATTGGCAAGCGTGTCGCTTCGGCTCAGGGCTTCCTTGGCCTTGGCCATCTCCGCGTCTTCGGTGATCTTGCGAAGATCCGTAGGTGGGCTGATCTTGCTGCTGCTCATTTCCTTCTCCCTTGCGCAACCCCCTCGGCTCGGGATTGCTGCCCATTGCTGTCCATCGATCGCGCGCTCCGGCCGTGAGCGTCACGAATGAAAAGTGATGCCGTCGAAGCGCTTCGAAATCTGCGTTCCCTTGTTGCCCTGGACGATCGCCAGAATGTCCGCCAGGGCACCGATCGCCGCAGTCTTCCCGGTCGCCGTCGCGAAATGGCAGGCGGCATCGACCTTGGGGCCCATCGATCCCGCCGGGAAGCTGTATTTGCCGATCGCGGCCGGTGTGGACCGGTGGATCACCTTGGCCTCCGGCTTGCCGAAATCGATATAAACACCCGGCGCGTCGGTCGCCATGATGAAGAGATCGGCCTCGAGTTCGCGCGCCAGCAGCTCCGAGCATAAATCCTTGTCGATGACCGCCTCAACCCCGACGAGCTTCCGGCCGGCGCCAGGCTCATACATGGTCGGAATGCCCCCGCCGCCGGCGCAGATCACGACTGTATTGTGCTCGATCAACCACTTGATCGGTCGGATCTCGAAGATGCGCTTGGGCAGCGGCGACGGAACGACACGCCGCCATTTCGGCCCATCCGCTTTGAACACCCAGCCCTTCTCCTTGGCGATCCGGTCGGCGTCGGGCTTCTCATAGACCGGCCCCACGAACTTGGTCGGGTTCTTGAAACCCGGATCGTTGGGGTCGACCTCGACCATGGTCAGCAGCGTCGCGAACGGTACCTCGAACGGCAGCAGATTGCCCATCTCCTGCTCGATCATGTAGCCGATCATGCCTTCGGTTTCAGCCCCCAGCACATCGAGTGGATAGGCTTCGTCGGGCTTGTAGGCGGCTCCCTGCAGCGCCAGCAGCCCGACCTGGGGACCATTGCCGTGGCTGATGACCAGTTCGTGATCTTTCGCGACCGGCGCCATGGCCTCGGCGGCGATGCGGATGTTGCGCCGTTGCATCTCGGCCGTCATCGGCTCCCCGCGCTTCAGGAGCGCATTGCCGCCCAGCGCAATCACCACACGCATGATTCAATCTCCAAGGGTCGCGACGAGAATGGCCTTGATGGTGTGAAGGCGGTTCTCCGCCTGCTCGAAGGCGATGTTCAATTCGGACTCGAAGACCGCATCGGTGACTTCGAGGCCGTCCTTGATCCCATAGGCATCGGCAATGTCCTTGCCGACCTTGGTCTCCGTGTCATGGAAGGCCGGAAGGCAATGCATGAATTTGACCTGCGGGTTGCCGCTGGCCTTGATCAGCTTGTCGTTGACCTGGAAGGGCATCAGCAGCTTGATGCGCTCCTTCCAGACCTCCTTGGGCTCGCCCATCGAGACCCAGACGTCGGTATGGATGAAATCGACGCCCTTGACCGCCTTCTTGGGATCGTCGGTGATGGTGAGCTTGGCGCCCGACTTTTCGGCCAGGTCCTCGGCGATCTTCCGGTATTCGGCCGAGGGCCACAGCTTCTTCGGCCCCGCGATGCGCACGTCCATGCCCATCAGGCAGCCGACGATCATGAGCGAATGACCCATGTTCGAGCGGGTGTCGCCGACATAGGCATATTTGATCTGATGCAGCGGCTTGTCGCTATGCTCGCGCATGGTCATGACGTCGGCCAGCATCTGGGTCGGGTGGTATTCGTCGGTGAGGCCGTTATAGACCGGCACGCCCGCATATTTCGCGAGCTGCTCCACGCCCTTCTGCGAAGAACCGCGATATTCGATCGCGTCGAACATGCGGCCCAGGACACGCGCCGTATCCTTGAAGGACTCCTTATGGCCGATCTGCGATCCGGCCGGGTCGAGATAGGTCACATGGGCCCCCTGGTCATGGCAGGCCACCTCGAAAGCGCATCGCGTCCGCGTCGAGGTCTTCTCGAAGATCAGGCAAATCTCCTTGCCATCGAGGTGCTGCTGCTCGGTCCGGGCGTATTTTGCGCGTTTCAGATCGCGGGACAGGTCCAGCAGGTAGCGAAATTCGCGCGTCGTGTAGTCCTGGACCGTCAGCAGCGAACGGTTGCGCAGATTGAAACTCATGGGATTGCTCCTGAAGTTCGGTTCTGATGCCGGGTTAAGCGGTCAATAGGCCGGGTCGCGGGAGATCGGGCAAGTCATGCAATGGCCGCCGCCGCGGCCGCGGCCGAGTTCCGAGCCCCTGATGGTGACGACCTCGATGCCGGCCTTGCGCAGCAGCGTATTGGTGGCGACGTTGCGGTCGTAGGCCACGACCACACCGGGCTCCAGCGCCACGACATTGTTGCCATCGTCCCATTGCTCGCGTTCAGCCGCATAGCCGTCGCCGCCGGTCTCGACCACCCGAAGCTTGTTGAGCCCGAGCGCGTCGCGCACCGTATCGAGCAGCGGCTTCGGGTCCTTGCGGAACTCGAACTCGCCGTCCTTGCCGGTGGGATAGGCGCTGAAGCATTTGATCTCGTCGACCACGCCGCGGAACACCGTCACCAGGTCGCGGTCGCAGAAGGAAAAGACCGTGTCGAGATGCATGGCCGCGCGGCTCTTGGGCATGACGCAGCCGATGACCCGGCTCGCCCCATTATGCTTGAAGAGGCTCTGGCAGACCTGGGCCACTGCCTGGCGCGTGGTGCGCTCGCCCATGCCGATCAGCACGATGCCCTTGCCGACCGGCATGACATCGCCGCCCTCGACCGAGGCGCCCGAGAAATCCTCGTCGGAATCGCCCCACCAGATCTTGAAGTCGGCTCCCTTGAAGCGGGGGTGGAACTTGTAGATCGCGCGCAGGATCAGCGTCTCGGGCTTGCGCGCGGGCCAGAACATCGGGTTGACGGTGACGCCTTTATAGATCCAGCAGGAGGGGTCGCGCTGGAACAGCGAGTTCGGAATCGGCGGAATCACGAAATCCATCCCGCCCTGGGTCTCGAGCAGCGCGCTCTTCCCCTCGATGTCCGGCAGTTCGTCGATGGCGATGCCACCGATCAGATGTTCCGCCAGCTTCTTCGAATCCATCTTGTTGAGCCAGGGCCTGAGCGCGCGGCCCGTATGGATGCCGACGAGGTTGTTCGAGAGCCGCCGGTCGAGAATGAAGTTGCGCCCGTCATTGGTATCGAGCGTCTGCTCCAGCATGTCATGAAGCTCGAGCACCTCGGTGCCGCGCTCCTTCATCTTGAGCACGAAGTCGTAGTGGTCCTTCTGGGCCTCATGAACCCAGATCACGTCGTCATAGAGCAGGTCGTGGCAGTTGGCGGGGGTCAGGCGCTGATGCGCGAGCCCCGGGCGACAGACCATCACGGTCCTGAGCTTCCCGACTTCGGAATGAACACCCAACTCGCTCATCACTAGCCTCCGATCTTGAAGTTCAAGGACGTGCGGAACCCCCGGCTTCGTGTCACGGGCTGATCTCGCCTTTCCAGATCAACCAGGCCGCCGCCACGGCCAGGACGATGATTGCGATCGCAACGACGATCTCGATGCCGCCGAAAACGCGCCCGCCCTGCTCGCGGCGGGCCTTGGCATAGACCAGGATCCCGGGTGCGAACAGCATGGCGCACATCAGCAGATATTGCAGGCCCGCCGCATAGACGAGCCAGACGCCATAGATCGTGGCGACGGTGCCGACGATGATCTGGCCGATGCGGGCTTTGTCGCCCGCCTTGTAGCCCTCGCCAGTCAAGGCCAGCTTCAACGCGTAAGCGCCGGAGAAGACATAGGGCGGCAGGATCGCGACCGAGGCGATGAAGTAGAAGAACTGATAGGCGCTCTGCGAGAAGTAGCTGAGGATCAGGAAGAGCTGGATGGCGCCGTTCGTGACCCAGAGCGAATTGACCGGCGAGCCCGACTTGCTCTCGACCGCGAACCATTTCGGGAAGGTGCCGTCGCGCCCGCAGACGAAGGGGATCTCGGCACAGAGCAGGACCCAGGCGAGGTAGGCGCCGCCGACCGAGACGATCAGGCCCAGATTGATGAGCGCCGCCCCCCAGGACCCGACCAATGCCTCGAAGACGCCGGCGGCCGAGGGCACGCCGAGGCCAGCGAGCTCGGGCTGGGTCATGATGCCGGTCGAGAGCAGCGAGACCAGCGCATAGATGATGAGGCAACAAATGAAGCCTACAACGGTCGCACGCCCCACGTCAGAGCGCTTGGCCGCACGCGAAGAATAGACGCTCGCCCCCTCGATCCCGATGAAAACCCAGACCGTGACGAGCATCGTGCTCTTGACCTGGTCCATGATCGAGCCGAGGCCGCCGGCGCCGGTCGCATCCGGTTCGCCCCAGAAGTTGAAGGTGAACTTGTCCCAGTGGAAGGCGATGATCGCCAGCAGCAGGAAGAGGAAGAGCGGCACCAGCTTCGAGATCGTGGTCACGACATTGACGAAGGCCGCCTGCCGGATTCCCACCAGCACCAGCCAATGCACCGCCCAGACGCAGATCGAGGCGCCGATGATCGAAGGCAGGTTGTTGCCGCTGCCGAACATCGGGATGAAATGGCCGAGGGCCGAGAAGATCGCGACCGCATAAGCGACATTCCCGAGGAAGGCGCTGATCCAGTAGCCCCAGGCACTGTTGAAACCGATGAAGGGCCCGAACCCGGCCTTGGCGTAGGCATAAGGGCCGGCATTGAGGTCGGGCTTGCGGACTGCCAGGTCCTGATAGACGAAGGCCAGCATCAGCATGCCGATGCCGGTGATGATCCAGCCAATGATGATGGCGCCGGGCGAGGCGCCCCTCGACATGTCGGAAGGGAGGTTGAAGACGCCACCGCCGATCATTGATCCGACGACCAATGCGATCAGAGGCACGAGCGTCAGCTTGTGATCGACCGGTTTCGTCGGGATATCGGCTGCCTGAACTACCGACGCCATAACCTACCCTCCCCCAGCTG
>NZ_JBOHKS010000309.1:0-4644 GCF_050729195.1 Hypericibacter sp. | reverse complement strand
TCATAGGGCAGGGCGTGGCCTCAAGCCAAGAACCCCACCTGGCAGGCGATCGTAAGGATTGCTGGGCATTTTGCGGGCATTGATCGGCCGAAACGGTATAGTCACCCGATGCGAGAGCAAACTCTTGAAGAGCGCTGGTCGAGCTGCGAGCCCCGCTGGTGTTCGGCGCCGCTGGTGCTGGACTCCCCCCATAGCGGGCGGGTCTATCCGGAGGATTTCGGCCATGCCGCCCCCTTCGAGGCCCTGCGGCGGACCGAGGACGCTTATGTCGACCGGCTGTTCGACGGCGCGGCGGGGCTCGGGGCCGGCTTTCTGGCCGCCCTCTTTCCCCGAAGCTATGTCGATCCCAACCGGCACGAGACCGAGATCGATCCGTTGTTGCTGGCCGATCCCTGGCCGGGCGAGGCCATCTTCACCGAACGGGTCGATAAGGGGCTCGGCGTCATTCGCCGGCTGGTGGGGCCGCGCCTTGCGGTCTATGACCGGCTGCTGCCGTCGGCCGAGATCGAGGCGCGGCTCGAGCGCTATTACCGGCCTTATCACGCGAAGCTGCAGACGATGCTCGATGCGACCCATACCCGCTTCGGCCAGGTCTGGCATCTCAATTGCCATTCGATGAAGGCGATGGGGCGCGGCCGGCAGGGTCGGCCGGCGCCGATCCGCGAGGATTTCGTGCTGGGCGATCTCGATGGCCGGAGCTGCGATCCTGCCTTTCGCGACCTGGTCGCCGGCGAGCTGCGTGCCCTGGGCTACAGCGTGGCGATCAACGCGCCCTTCCGCGGCGCCGAGCTGGTGACGCGCCACGGCCTGCCGGCCGAAGGGCGTCATTCGCTGCAGATCGAGATCAACCGCCGGCTCTATCTCGACGAGACGAGCGTCACGACGCACGAAGGATTCGACCGCCTCAAATCCGACCTCCACCGCCTGGTTGCCCGCCTCGTCGATTTCACCGCCGCCGAGGCGGAAGCGGCTGAGTAGAGGCTGCTTCAGAATCGAGCCGCGACCTCGATCGTGAGCCACGCCCGAAGCTTAAAATCAGAGCGTAGCGATCGCATTAGGGCACGAACTGCTCGCTCAGGATCCGCTCCTCGAGATTATGCTCGGGATCGAACAGCAGGGTGAGCTGGTGCTCGGGATGAACCCGGACACTGACCTCGACGGCGTCGCGCACTTCGGTGGAATCGGCGACCGCGCTCACCGGTCGCTTCTCGGGCTCGCGAATCTCGAACACGGTCTCCGAGGTTTCCGGCAGCAAGGCGCCGCGCCAGCGGCGCGGGCGGAAGGCGCTGATCGGTGTGAGCGCCAGCAGGTTCGAGCCCAGCGGCAGGATGGGGCCGTGGGCCGAGAGATTGTAGGCCGTGCTGCCGGCGGGGGTCGACAGCAGGATCCCGTCGCAGATCAACTCGCGCAAGCGCACCTTGCCGTCGACGCGGATCGCGATCTTGGCGGTCTGGCGGGTCTCGCGCAGCAGCGAGACCTCGTTGATCGCGATCGCTTCGACGACCCGGCCCTCGCGCGAACGCGCTTTCATCTGCAGGGGGCGCAAGGTCACGGCCTGGCTGCGCGCGACGCGGTCGGGCAACCCGTCCTCCTGATACTGGTTCATCAGGAATCCGATGGTGCCGCAATTCATGCCATAGATCGGGACCGAGCGGCCCAGATAGCGATGCAGCGTTTCCAGCATGAAGCCGTCGCCGCCCAACGCCACGACCACCCCGGCCTTCTCCGGGTCGACGACGCCATAGCGATGGGTCAGGCGCTGATGGGCGCTGCGCGCCTCGGCCGTGTCGGCGGCGACGAATGCGATGCTGTGGTCGGGCAAGCCGGATCCCCTGGGTTGCGGGCAAGGCCTCACTATACCGGCAAGGCCAACGCTTGCCAGCCGGCGGGCTGGCGCGGCAGAGTGCGCCCGCTTGCGCGGAATACCGACGGCGATGCCGGGCGGGAGCGCCAAATGAGGAGTTTGGAATGAAATTGCTGCGAAACGGCGCCGGCCGCCCCGGCTTCGGCGGACGGATGATGTTCCTGGCCGGCCTGGCGATCGCCATGGTCGCTGTCGGGTCTTTGAAGGCCCTGGCCGACGACGCCGCGACCAATGACGACAATCATGCCGGCTACTATTACCCGACGCCCCAGACGACGGAGACCTACGAGGCCCGCGTCCAGACCCTGGCGGAAAGCGATCGAGGCCGGCGCATCGGCTTCGTAACCGGCCTCACCAAGCAGTTGCTGTCGCAGCGCTACGATCCCGGCTATGCGATCTTCGCCAAGGGCGACGATGCCGACAAGCTGATCATCGTCGCGACCGAGGGCGGCCATTTCGACACGATGTATCGCGCCCGGGCGCTGCTCGCCAACCTCACCGCCATCTCGCGCATGACGCCCTTCTTCCAGCAATACACGCTGGCCGATCAGGCGACCTTTCTCGATCTGTTGAAACTCCTGGGCTTCAAGCAGGTGACGATCAGCGACGGCGCCAACTTCGCGCATCAGATCACGATCAAATAGCGGGATTGGAGCGAAGCGGCGAAGGGTCGCCGGCGGGCTGGCGATCAGCCGCCGGTGACGCTCATATGGCGCGGCACGGCGGGGCCGCTATGCCGGCGGTCGATGATGAAGTCGTGGCCCTTGGGCTTGCGCGCGATCGCCTCGCGGATGGCGGCCTCGAGCGGCGCATCGTCGCCGGGCGAGGCGCGTAAAGGGGCCCGGAGATCGGCGCTGTCTTCCTGGCCCAGGCACATATAGAGCATACCGGTGCAGGTCACGCGCACGCGGTTGCAGCTCTCGCAGAAGTTATGGGTCAAGGGCGTGATGAAGCCGAGCCGTCCGCCGGTCTCCTTGACGCGGACATAGCGCGCCGGCCCGCCGGTCTGGTAGTCGATATCCTCGAGCGTCCAGCGCTGAGCCAGATCGGCGCGGACCATCGACAAGGGCAGATACTGGTCGAGCCGGTTCTCGCCGCCGATATCGCCCATCGGCATGACCTCGATCAGGGTCAGGTCGAAACCCTCGACGCCGCACCAGCCGATCAGCCGGTCGAACTCGCCGTCATTGACGCCCTTGAGAGCGACCGCGTTGATCTTGACCTGGAGCCCGGCGCGCTTGGCGGCCTCGAGGCCTTGGAGCACGACCGGCAGGCTGCCGCGGCGCGTGATCTCGGCGAACTTGCGCTCGTCCATCGTGTCGATCGAGACATTGACCCGGCGCACGCCTAGGCTCGCCAGCTCGGCGGCGTAACGCGCCAACTGACTGCCATTGGTCGTGACCGTCAGCTCCTCGAGCGCGCCGCTCTCGAGATGGCGCGACAGGCCGCGGAAGAGCTGCATGATGCCGCGCCGGACGAGGGGCTCGCCACCGGTCAGGCGGAGCTTCTTCACGCCCTGGCGTACGAAGGTGCTGCAGAGGCGGTCCAGCTCCTCGAGCGAGAGCACCTCGCGCTTGGGCAGGAACTCCATGTCCTCCGCCATGCAATAGACGCAGCGGAAGTCGCAGCGGTCGGTGACCGATACGCGTAAATACCGGATATGTCGGCCGAAGGGGTCGATCATGGATGCCTCTGTAGCAGCTCTAATATAGGGACACCCGTCACAGAGTTACAGACATCGCCAGCGATATCGCCACATTTTTCATATGGATTCTCGCCGGGGTACTCGGCTTCGAGCCTTGTATGCGCCCGAATGCCACATCTTTGCCGGCGCCCACCCGCCAAGGTTGACGCATTCTCGGCCCTGTTCGGTCTTGGGGCCGTACTGCTTGCGTCCGATACATCTCGCCGCCCATATTTGCGGCCTTCGCGGCCAGCAAGGGACCGCCAATTGCTGTTTCCCGGCAACGCTCTCGCCCCCGAAAGGGTATTCGTGCGATCGCTGCCACCTCCGAGGATAGACAGAGGATGATCGCAAAATCCGACCCCAGCCTCTTGCTGAGCTGGCATGCAAATCCGCGGTTTTTGCCACCGCCAAAGTTTGCAAGGCGTCAGACGACTTATTGCCCAAAGTCAGGCGATCCCGGTGGCGCCGCCGGCCTTGCCCAAACAATCGACGGCTGGACCCCTGATGGCGAGTACGACCTTGCCGAATTTTGCCGGAGATCCGGTTATCGTGGAAACCCCGATGCGCTGATCATCGATATCGACTGCACAAGCAGCAATCGACCTGTGGGTCTCTCGCAGTTTGCCTGCCTGAAGCTCGCACTTATCAGCGACACACATCACGGCCGCGCCGGGTTGTCCGGGATTATCGAATATTTGAAATCGCAGCGTTTCGAGCGCGCTGCGATCCTGTACAACCGCAATCACGCACACTGGTTTCGCGCTGCCGGCATTGCGAGCCTGGGTTGGTTCCCAGGGCTCCTTGCGGCCAATCAGCAATGCACCGAGCCGCCGCAACAATGGCGTCTTGTCTCATTCGTGGGGCGTGTCGGTCGCCTTTTCCCGCGCCGGATGCGCATGCTGCAAGACATCGAAGCTGCCGGTCTTCCGCTGTTGAGCCTATCGGCAGAGCGCCCGGTCGTCCCGACGATACTCGGTGCCGCCACTGTGGCCTTCAACTGCAGCCTCAATGGGGATTTGAATCTGCGGGTATTCGAAACGTTGCATGCTGGAGGATTCCTGCTGACGGATCCCCTGTCTCCGTGGTCGGGCCT
>NZ_JBOHKS010000308.1:0-5447 GCF_050729195.1 Hypericibacter sp. | reverse complement strand
GTGCGGGGCCTGCCGCGCCAGGACTATGGCGAGATCACGCGGCTCATCTGCGACCCCAAGCGCGCCGTCTTCTGCCTTGGTGGCCGCTTCACCCAGATGCTGGCCACCTATTTCCATCACTGCCTGCGCGAGCTCAGGCCCGGCGCGCGGCTGGTGCGCGAAGGCAGCGCCGGCTGGGCCGACTATCTGCTCGATGTCAGGCGCGGCGATGTCCTGGTGGTGTTCGATTTCCGCCGCTATCAGCGCGACGTGCTGGAGTTTGCCGGCGGGGCCGCGGCGCAAGGGGCCGTCATCATCCTGGTGACGGATATCTGGAACTCGCCGATCGCGGCACTTTCCACCCACGTCATCGCCTGCCCGGTCGAGGTGCCGACCGCCTTCGACAGCGCCGTCGCCGGCCTCGCCATGATCGAGGTGCTGATCGCCAGCGTGGTCGAGCGGCTGGGCGAGGGCGCCAAGCGGCGGATCGAAACGCTCGAGACTCTGCGCCAGCCCTTCCATCTGGAGAGCGCGCCCCCCGGCGCCGGCCGGAAGGCGGCGCAGACTCCAGTCGCCGCGGGCCGCAAGGCGAAACAGAGTCGAAAACCGGGCAAGAAAGCGAACGGCAAGGCCGGCGTGAAATCAGGGAGATCGACCGGATGAATCGGGAACCGTTCACGATGTTCTGCTACGCGGACATCTCGGGGCAGCTGCGGGGCAAGGGTTTCCCGACCCGCCATCTGGAGAAGCGCCTCGAGAGCGGCGTCGGCTGGACGCCGACCAACATCATGTTCACGGGCCTCGGCACCATCGCGCCGTCGCAATGGGGCCCCTGGGGCGACGTGCTGATGATGCCCGACCGCAAGGCCGAGGCGAATGTCGATTTCGGCGACGGGCTGCAGAAGGAGCATTTCTTCCTCTGCGACATCCGCGAGACCGACGGCACGCCCTGGGACTGCTGCCCGCGCAGCCTGCTGCGCGACGCGGCGGCCGAGCTCAAGCGCGAGACCGGCATCACGCTCGGCGTCGCCTATGAGCATGAGTTCGTCTATTCGGGCGGCAATGGCCATACCGGCGACATGTATTCGCTCGACGCCGTGCGCCGCCATGGCAGCTTCGGCGAGGTCTTCCTCGCCGCCCTCGAGCAGTGCGGCGTCCATGCCGACAGCTACCTGGCCGAGTTCGCGCTCAACCAGTTCGAGGTGACCTTCCCGCCGGAGGAGCCGCTGCTCGCCTGCGACAAGGCGATCTTCGTGCGCGAAATGGCGCGCGCCACGGCCGCGCGCTTCGGCCATACGGTGAGCTTTTCGCCGCGGGTCGCCACCAAGGGCATCGGCAACGGTCTCCATATCCATATGAGCCTGTGGGACGAGGCCGGCAAACCGCTGAGCCACGATCCCAAGGGCCCGCATGGCGTCAGTGCGACGGCGGGCAAATTCCTCGCCGGCATCCTCAAACATATGCCCGCGCTCTGCGCCTTCACCGCGCCCACGCCGGTCTCCTATCTGCGCCTCGTGCCCCATGTCTGGAGTGCGGCCTGGTCCAGCATCGGCTTTCGCGACCGCGAGGCGGGGATCCGCATCTGCCCGACCTTCGCCACCTCGGAGCGCAGCCAGGCCGAGCAGTTCAATTTCGAGTTCCGCGCCGCCGACGCCACCGCCAATCCCTATATCCAGCTGGCCGTGATGATCCGCGCCGGCCTCGAGGGCCTGCGCCAGAACCTGCCGCTGCCGGAGCCGACGCTCAACCAGGATCCTGGAACCTTCAGCGCCGCCGAACGCCAGAAGCGCGGCATCGTGCGGCTGCCCGCGACCCTGGCCGAAGCGCTCGCCGCCCTCGACGCCGACAAGACCGCCCAGGGCTTCCTCCCCCCTCGCTTCCTCACCGCCTACCGCGACAACAAGAGATCCGAGCTGGAGCTCACCAAGGACTGGGACGGCGAAGAGCTCTGCCGCCGCTATGTCGAGGTGTACTGAGATGACATGTCAACTTTCCTCGCCCCCACGAAGTGGGGGAGAGGGTTGCGCAGGCTTGGTTGAGGCGGAGCCGAAACCTAGCCGGAGCTGGGAGAGGGGGCTGCTGCAGAAAAGTACCCACCTCTCCCAGCTTCGGGTAAGTCTCCGCTGCGCTCCGGCTAACCCTTCGCAACCCTCTCCCCCCGCTCACGCGGGCGGAGAGGAAAGATGTATGCCATCGATCACTGTTCGCGTTCGGAACGAAGAAGTAGAGCGCAGCGATCAATAAAGGAATCCATCATGCCCCAACCCACCACTCTCGCCGCTCAACGCCCCGACGACGCCGCGCTCACCCGCGAAGGCCCGTTCGATCCCAAGCGCACCTGCCTGCTGCTGGTCGATGCGCAAAACTACGTCTGGAACCCGGAGGTTGCGAAGCGCGAGCCCTATTTCGACAAGCAATTACGCGAAACGGCGCTGCCGAACCTGCGCAAGCTGATCGACGGGTTCCGCGCCGCCAAGGCCGAGGTCATGTACACGGTGATGGAGAACCTCACCGAGGACGGCCGCGACCGCAGCCTCGACTACAAGCTGTCGAAATTCTGGATCGCCAAGGGCTCCTGGGAAGCGAAAGTGCTGGACCCGCTCAAGCCCGGCCCTGACGACATCGTCATCCCCAAGACCTCGTCGAGTGTCATGAACTCGACCAACATCGAATATCTGCTGCGCAATATCGGCATCGACACGCTGCTCGTCACCGGCTTCCTCACCGACCAGTGCATCGATCACACCGTGCGCGACGCCGCCGACCGCGGCTTCTATCCGGTGTGTGTGACCGACGGCTGCGCCACGCGCTCGCAGGAGCGCCATGACAACGCGATCAACCTGTTCAAAGGCTACTGCCGCCGCATGACGACGGCGGAGGTGCTGGGCTGGATCGGGAAGAAGTAGGGCGTTTTGCTCTCATGCCCGGACTTGATCCGGGCATCCAGACTTGGCCGACCCTGGATCGCCGTGATGTCGAGCTTGTCCTCGGGCCGACCTTTGGTCGGACCCGGGGGCCCGGCGATGACAGAAAGAAGGAGCGGCATAGCCCCACAGGCGCGATCGAAGCTTGAAAGTAGAGCGTAGCGATCACAAGGAGTCATTCTTATGAACAAACTCGCGAACCGCATCGCGATCGTCACCGGCGCCGCGTCCGGCATCGGCAAGGGGATCGCGCTGCTCTATGCCGACGAGGGGGCCGATGTCGCCGTCATCGACAGGAACGGCGACCGCGCGGCGCAGACCGCCGCCGCCATCCAGGCCAAGGGCCGGCGCAGCCTGGCGCTCGCGGCCGATGTCGGCGACGAGGCGGCCGTGACCGGGGCCTTCGACCGGATCCTGAAGGAATTCGGCGCGCCCGATATCCTGGTCAACAATGCCGGCATCGCCACCGTCTCGTTGCTCGAAAACATGGAGACGGCGATGTGGGACGAGATGATCCGCGTCAATCTCAAGAGCGTGTTTCTCTGTACTCGGGCCGTGCTGCCGGCCATGCGCGAGAAGAAGTATGGCCGCATCGTCAATATCAGCTCGCAGCTCGCCCATAAGGGCGCGGGCGGCATGGCTCACTACGCCGCCGCCAAGGCCGGCATCCTCGGGCTGACGCGCTCGCTCTCCTATGAGGTCGCCAAGCACAACATCGTCGTCAACGCGATCTGCCCGGGTCCGATCGACACCGAGATGAAGCTGCCGCCGGCATGGGCCAGCCAGAAGCAGTCCGAGCTGGTGGTGAAGCGGCAGGGCCGGGTCGAGGAGATCACGCCGACGGCGCTGCTCCTCGCCTGCGAGGACGCCGGCTTCTATATCGGCGCCACCTTCAATCCCAATGGCGGCGATATCATGGTGTGAGGAGATCGCGTTTCGGCCGCCGCCTTCGATCTGCCTGCAGGAAAGAACCGCAATGCCCAATCCGCTCGACCAGCCTCTCGCCGCCATCGCCGCCCAGCTCGCCGACGGCTCATTGAAGGCCCGCGCCCTGGTCGAGGCGGCACAGGCGCGCCACGACCCGTCGCTCAACGCCTACAAGACCTGGGCACCCGACTTCGCGCTGCGCCAGACCGCCGCCGCCGACGCGGCCTTCGTCGCGGGCAGCCAGCTGGGCGCGCTCCAGGGCATCCCGGTCTCGGTCAAGGATCTCTACGGCGTGGAGGGCCTGCCGATCTTCGCCGGCAGCCCGCGCGAGCTCCCCGCACGCTGGCGCGCGGAGGGCCCCATCGTCCGCGCGCTCCGCAACCAGGCCGCGGTCATCATGGGCAAGTCGCACACGGTCGAGTTCGCCTTCGGCGGGCTCGGCGTCAACGCCCATTGGCCGGCCCCCTGGAATCCGCAGGACCGGAAAACCCACCGCTCGCCCGGCGGCTCGAGCAGCGGCGCCGGCGTGAGCCTGGGCGAAGGCACGGCGCTCCTCGCCTTCGGCACCGACACCGGCGGCTCGGTGCGGATTCCAGCCAGCGTCACCGGCAATGTCGGCCTCAAGACCACCAAGGGCCGCTGGTCGACCGCGGGCATCGTGCCGCTGAGCCAGGTCTTCGACACCGCCGGCACGCTGACCCGCAGCGCATCCGACGCCGCCTTTGTCTTCACCGCTCTCGATGGCGAGGCGGTGCCGGCGCTGGACGGGCTCGGCGGCGTGAAGCTCGCAGTGGCCGAGCCCTTCTTCTGGGACGGCGCCGAGCCCGGCGTGGCGGAGCGGGTGCAGGAGGCGCTGCGGCTCGCCGCGGCAGCGGGGGCCAAGGTCTCGGACATGGCGCTGCCCGGCTCGGCCGAGGTCTATGAGCTCTATCATCGCGGCGGCATCATCTCGGCCGAGCTCTTCGCCGTCCTCAAGCGTGACCTGCCGGACTGGATCCCCACGCTCGATTCCCGCGTGCGCAAGCGCATGGAGGCCGGCAGCGCGCTCCCCGCCTGGGAGTTCCTGCAGCGCCGCGACCGCTACGACGCGCTCGGCGCCGGTGCCGCGGCCGCCCTCGAAGCCGTCGACGCGCTGGTCTGCCCGACCGTCCCGATCTCGCCACCGCCCATGGCCGCGATCACCGACGACGACACCTATATGCGCATCAACCTGTGCATGCTGCGCAACACCTGCGTGGTGAACTTCATGGGCCTCTGCGCCGTGACGCTCCCCGCCGGCCGCGACCAGGCGGGGATGCCGGTGGGGCTCCAGCTCATCGGGCGGCCTGGCACGGAAGCGAGACTCCTCGCGATCGCGGGCGCGATGGAGCGGCTGCTGAAGCAGAAGGATGTGTGGGGCAGCCCGGCGATCTGAGGGCGTTACTCCCGCCGCTTGTCATTGCCGGACGTCACGCACCACTCTGTCCGCGCCTCACCGCCACCGACGCCCCTGTCATTGCCGGACTTGATCCGGCAATCCAGGGCCAGCGAAGACTGGATCCCCGGGTCCGGCCGTTGGCCGGCCCGAGGATGACAGCAAAAAGAAGAGTGGCAGTGACGGAAGGGGAGGGCAGGAGC
>NZ_JBOHKS010000307.1:0-3169 GCF_050729195.1 Hypericibacter sp. | reverse complement strand
GCATAGAGCAGCGAGCCCAGGGGCGGTTCCTCGAGGAAGCTGAAATCCGAATGCCAAGCATTGCCGAAGGTGCTGATCTTGGCCTCGTCGGCCTCCTTGAGCACGGCGATGATGTCCGGATGCTCCTCCATATGCTTGATGTAGGGCGAACGCGTTGTCGGCCCGAAACGAAGCGTGAGCGCGACATGCTGCTCGGGCGTCAGATGCTGGTCATGGATATGGAGGACCAGATAGTCGGCGAAGGCGCGCTGCAGCTCGGCGAAGGCCGCGTCGTCGAGCGTCGCCAGATCGATACCGGAAATGTCGGCGCCGAGCGCACCGGCCATGGGGCGGAGCTGGAAGCGCTTATAGGGCTGGGGCTGGGTCATGATGCGCGATTATAGGCCAGGCGGTTTGTGGGGAGAAAGACCGGGCGTCCACGGGCCGAACGCGACGCGCCCTGGCCCGCCCGCAGCGCCAGTCCTAAGCTGATACAGCTTCTCCCACCAGCGAGAAAACCATGGCCGCCTATGTCATTTCCGAGATCGAACCCCGCGACCCGGTCCTGTTCGAGCGCTACCGCGCCCTCGCCCCGGCCACCATCGCCAAGCATGGCGGGCGCTATCTCGTGCGCGGCGGCGCCAGCGAGGTCGTCGAGGGCGGGCCGCCGGCGAAGATGATCGTCGTGCTAGAGTTCCCGTCGATGGCGCAGGCCAAAGCCTGGTATGACTCCGCGGACTATGCCGAGCCGCGCAAGATCAGCAAGGACGCGCTGCGGCGGCGGCTGATCTTCATCGAGGGAGTGGCATTTGGGTATGCCGGGTCGTAAGGCTACCGAGGTTGCTGGCCTAGCCTACCTTCGAAAACCACTGCCCAACCATCCCCAGGCAGGCTCTGATTGCATAGCGGCGATCCGCCGTCCGCGGGCTCAGCATGAATTGCAGCCAGAGGCCGTCGATCATGGCCGTGAGCGAGGTGCCCATGACCTTCGCGTCTGCGGCGGCGATCCCCTGCTCCTTGGCGAGCTCCGTGACAGTGCGCTCGACCTCGCGGCTGTAGCGGCGCTCGACGCGCAGGACCAGCGAGCGATAGCGATCGCGCAAGTTTGCGTCCGACCAGAAGGCGAACCAGACCGCGAGCTTGCGGTGGGTGAAGATGCGCGGATCGAAATAGGCCTCGATCATGCTTCTGAGGCGGTCGGCAGGCGGGGCGCCGGCGACCTTGGCCATCGCCTCGCGCCAGACATCGTCATATTCGGTCGAGATGAAGCGGAAGGTCTCGTCGAACAGCTTGTCGATCGACTTGAAATGGAAGTTCATCAGCCCGACGGAGAGGCTGGCCTGCTTCGCCACGCGCGCGACCGTGGTGCCGGCATAGCCGTGGGTCGCGATCACCGAGACAGTCGCGTCGACCAGCTCGCGCCGGCGGCGGTCACGGATGGAATCGTTGGGGCGGGCGGTACGGCGGGTGGGTTTCTTGGGCATCGTCTTTCTTGATGTGCGGAGTTTCCTGTCAGCGACCCCTCCCCCTACCCCCTCCCGCAAGGGGAGGGGGCGAGGAAATACTGAAGCCTCTCCGCAAGTCCCCTCAGACAACTCTCCCACTTTGTGGGAGAGAGGAAAGAGTCAACGCATCAGCGTTTCCGCTCCTACGCCATCGCCTTCTTGCGCGGGGGGTCGAAGAACATGCGGTTGCGCGCCCAGCATTTGACCATCGAGCGCTCGATCTTCTGTTCCTTGCCGTGCCAGATCTCGATCCACATCTCGGTGCCGGGCTTGGCGTAGGCGGGCGGGACCTTGGCGAAGGCGAGGTTCTTCTTCAGATGCGGCGACCACATGGCCGAGGTGGTGAGGCCGAGCTCGGTCTTGCCGGGCTTGTCGGCATAGAGGAAGGCGCCAGGGGCGGGCTTGCGACCCTCGATCTCGATCCCGATCAGGATATGGCGCGAGCCCTTCTCCTTCTCGGCCGCGAGCGCGCGCTTGCCGACGAAATAGCTGTCCTTCTTCAAGCCCACGCACCAGCCGATGCCGGCCTCGAAGGGCGAGACCGCGGCGGTCGGGCGGATCGCATGCTTGGCGCCGATATAATCCACATCGACCAGGATGAAACCGGCCTCGATCCGCACCATGTCGAGGGCGAGGCTGCCCATGGGTGCGATCTTGTGCGGCGTGCCGACCCGGAACAGCGCCTCCCAAAGCCAGAGCGCGTCCTGGGGCTTCACCCAGATCTCATAGCCCAGATCGCCGGTGAAGCCGGCACGGTCGATGCGCAGCCATTTGCCGTCGAGCTGGGTCTCCATGATGCCGAAATGCGGCAGCGTCTCGATGCCCTTGACACCCATCGCCTGGAGAATCACCCGCGCATTGGGCCCCTGCAGCGACAGGCCCGCCAGCGTCTCCGACACCTCCTCGATCTTGACGTCGAAGCCATAAGCGGCGTCGCCCAGCCAATGGAGCTGATGCAGCGCGGCGTTGAGCAGGAACTCGTTCTCGCCCAGCCGGAAGATCGTGCCCTCCTCGAGCATCTTGCCGTCATCGTCGCACCAGGCGGTGTAGGCCGCCGTCATCGGCTTGATCTTGGTCAGGTCACGCGTCACCAGGAAATTGGCGAAGCGCGCCGCGTCCTTGCCGGTGATCGAATATTTGATCAGCGGCGAGACGTCATAAACCGAGGCGCCATGGCGGGTCGCGAAATATTCCGACTGCTCGCTGTCATAGAAGGCCGGCGAGTAATAACCCTGCCAGCGCACCCAGCCATTGCCCTGCATGAGCGGATCGATCGCCGCATGGAAGGGCGTCTCTTTCCGGAAGGGCTTCAGATACTGGACGTGGGTCATGCCGCGGCCCTTCCGTCTTTCCGCGCCTTCACGTCCTTGAGGATCTCGCGCGCGGCATTGGCGCCCGCGGCCCCCGAGACATTGCCGCCCGGATGGGCGCCGGCGCCGCAGAGCCAGAGGCCGGGGATCGGCATGCGGTAGCGCTGGAAGCTCGCGGCCGGCCGCAGGAAGAACACCTGGTCGAGCGTCACCTCGCCCTGATGCCACTGGCCGCCCGATAGCCCGAACTGGGTCTCGAGGTCCTGCGGCGTCAGGGTCTCGGCGGCGCGCACGAGCTTCCGCGTACCGGGTGCCGCCTGCTCCACCATGTCGAGGCCGCGCTCGAACACCTGGGCGCGGGCCTGGTCGGGCGGC
>NZ_JBOHKS010000306.1:0-6691 GCF_050729195.1 Hypericibacter sp. | reverse complement strand
GGCTTGCGGCGCGCTCATCGAAGACGAGGCGGCAACCGGCGCCGCGAGGCGTTTTCCGTCGGCCCAGCGCGGGAGTTCCTCCTGGAGGCGAGCCAGCGGTGCCGACCAGTCGCCCCGGGCTTGCTGCCGGAACAGACGAAGCGAGGGCCACCAGACACAGTCTTCCCGATCGAGCATCCAGCGCCATTCCGGCGGGTCGGGAATCAGCACCCAGCAAGGTACACCGAGCGCGCCGGCCAGATGCGCCGTGCTGTTGTCGATCGTGATGACCAGATCGAGAGACGCCACTTGCGCGGCGAAGCTTTCGAGGTCGGTCATCTGATCGACCGCCGGATCGACGGTGATCGCGACGCCCTGCCCGGCGAGAGCCGCGATCTCGTCCTTGTGATCGCCGTATTGCAGGCTGACGAAATGTAGATTTGGGTTGCGCAGGAGGGGCAGAAAATCCGCCAGCGGAATCCGACGGCCCTCGCCCCGGGTCTTGGAGCCGGTATGCCAGGCCAGCCCGACGCGAGGACGATCGCTGCCATAACGCCGGCGCATCGCCTCGACCCGGTTCGGATCGGGCTTCAAATAGGGGCCGGCATGACCCGCGAAGCTGGAGAGGTCAGGGCGCAAATGGCGGGCGATATCCCCGGCCGCGATCTGAGCGACGATGCCTGGGGGCCATTCGCGCGTCCCGGGAGGAACCACCGAGCGCGGGAGCAGGGTAACGCCCGGCAGCGACCGGCCGAACAGGCCGATCAGCCTGGCGTCGCACTCGACCAGCAGATCGACCCGTTTCGCCAGCTCCGGAAGAAGGCTCGAAAACATCAGCTCGTCGCCGATGCCCTGTTCGTTCCAGACCAGAAGCCGCCCCTGAAGCGGGGCCCCCTGCCATTCGGGCCAGGGCCAATGGCGGCGCTCCGCCGCCGTGAAGTCGGTGGCCCAACGCCAGGCGAATTCGGGCCAGCCCTCGCGCAGTTTGCCGTTGACCATGAGCGCCAGCGCCAGATGCCAATGCGCCTGAGTGTTGCCCGGATCGACGGCGACGGCGCGGCGGCCCAACGCCTCCGCTTCCGCCGATCGCGACTGATAGAGGCGCATCAATGTCAGATTGACCAGCGCGATGACATTCTCGGGCTCGAACGCGCTCGCCCGGTCATAGGCCTCGGCCGCGCCATCGACATCCTGGGCCCGCATGCAGGCCGCGCCCACCGCCAGGATGGCGGGCACATAGTCCGGATCGATCGCGCGGGCACGGCGCGCCAGAGCGAGCGCCTCCTCGATCAGAGCGGCGACGCGTCTGTCGGCGGCGTTTCGTTCGCCCACTCCGTCGGCAGCAGCGCTGGCCTGCCGAAGCCGCAAGGTCGAGAGATTGGTCAGGGCCAGGATGTTGTCCGGCTGTTGCAGCCACGCCGCTTCGTAGGCGGCGACCGCCGCTTCCGTGTCGCCGCGATCGGACTGGGCATGACCGAGCGCCAGCAGACCGGGAATGAAGGCCGCATCCCCTGCCAGGGCGCGGCGGGCGAGATCGATCGCGGCGTCGATCTTTCCCCGCCGTCTTTCGATTGAGGACAATCGCGTCAGCAGCTTGGGATCGTTCGGCGACCGTTCCAGCTCCTGCTCGAGCTTCGCAGCCTCCACCGCCGACCGATCATCGGGCGGCGGCGCCGGCGGCGCAGGCGGTGGGGTCGCGGCAGGCCGGGGTGCCGGCGATCCGGTCTTGGCGAGATGAGGCCAGCGGGCGATCAGCAGAGAGCGAAGCTCCGCCAGCGGTTCCGCCCATTCGCGCCGGCGCGCCTGACGCAAGAGACGCAGGGTCGGGTACCAGGGCGTGTCCTTGCGATCCAGCATCCAGCGAAAGTCGGGCGACCAGGGCAACAGCAGCATCACCGCCCGGCCCTGCGCGCCCGCAAGATGGGCGACCGCACTGTCGATGGTGACGATGAGATCGAGATTGTCCAGCAGCGCCGCCGTGTCGGCGAAATCCTGCAGCCCCGAGCCCGCATCCAGAAGACGATCCGAGAGGCCGGCGCCCGCGATTTGGTCGCTGCCCGCCCCTTTTTGCAGGCTGATCCAGCCTGCGGGCAGGCTCTCGATCAGCGGCTTCAGCCTTGCCAGCGGGATCGAGCGATTATGGTCGTTGCGGTGAAGCGGATTGCCCTGCCAGGCAAGGCCGATCCGCGGCCGCGGCAGGTCTTTGAGGCGCTTCGCCCAGGCGGCCGCAGCGGCGGGATCGGGATGAAGATAAGGAGTCTTCGCCGGTGTCGTCGCGATCTCGGTGCCGAAGACATAGGGCAGGCTCATGAGGGGCAGGGCGATATCATGCGGCGGCGGCTCGCTTCCACGCGCCACCAGTGCCGTTGCACCGGGAGCCGATCCCGCGAGACCGAGAAGCTCGGGCGGAACTTCCAGGATGGGACGGCCACCCGCTTGCGCCACCAGCGCCGCATAGCGCAGAAACTGGATCACGTCGCCGATGCCTTGCTCGGCCGTCAGCAGCACCCGCTTGCTGGCCAGCTCGGCAGGCTGGGGGCGGACCGGCAGCGGCGGGCGTGGACCGCCGACAAACAGATTCGAGCGGAACCGCCATTCATATTCGGCGAAGCCTTCGCGCCAATGGCCGCGCCGGATATTCATCACCGCCCGGTTCCAGTGGAGATCGGGATGGTCGGCGTCGAGCGCCAGCGCCTTGTCGAGATGGGCAATCGCGCTGTCGACGCGGCAGAGATCGTTCTCGAGCAGGCCCTTGTAGAAATTGCCGAGGAACAGATTGGGCGCCAGCGTCAACGCCCGATCCAGCGCCGCGACCGCGCCCTCGAAATCCTCCAGCACACGCAGGACATCGCCCAGCACGGCATGGGCGGAGGCATAATCGGGATCGAGCTTCACGGCCCGCTCGGCCGCCGTCCTGGCAGCCGCGATCTGGCCCAGGCCGCGCAGCGATTCGGCGATCTGCACCTGGAACGGCGCGGCATCGGGCCGCAATGCGGCGGCCTTCATATATTGCGCATGGGCACTGCGCGGATCGCCGGCGCGCGCGAGAAGGTTGCCCAGCTCCATCGCCACCGCGGGATCGTCGGGTCGCAGCCCCTGGACCTGTTGTGCCGCCTCGAGTGCGCCGGCGATATCGTCCCGCCGGCGCCTGACCAGGCTCAGATTGCGCCAGAGCTCCGCGTCCAGCGGCGCCAGCGCCAAAGCCCGCTGCAACAGGGATTCGGCCGGCTCGTATTGCTTCTGCTTGATCTGAAGCCGCGCCAGATTGCCGAGGATCTCGGCATCCTGGGGCTGGAGCGCGATCGCCCGCTCCAGCGCCGCGAATGCGCCCTCCTGACCGGGCGCCTGGGAGCGGATCACACCCAGAAGATGCCAGGCTTCGGCCCGGCCGGGCTCATGCTCCACCATCCGCTCGAGCATCGCGGCGGCAGCCGTGAGATCGCCCGCGCGATACAGCGCCAGCGCCGCGTCGAACCGGGCTTCCGGCGGCTGCGCTGTGGTCATGACCGCTCCTGCAGCCGGCGGGAGAGAGCCGCCGAAAGCGCGGCCACGGGCTCGCCCCAATGACCGCGGCGGCTCTGCCGGAAGAGGCGCAAGGAGGGCCACCAGATCGAGTCCGCCCGGTCGCGCTGCCAGCGCCATTCCGGGAGAAAGGGCAGCAGCACCCAGCAGGGCACGCCCAAGGCACCGGCGAAATGCGCGGCGCTGTTGTCGATGGTGACGACCAGGTCGAGGGCAGCGAGCTGCGCGGCGAACCCGTCCAGATCCTTCAACTGGTCGATCGACGGATCCTCGAAGATCTCGATGCCGGTCCGGTCCTTGAGAGCCGCGATCGCCGCGCGGTGATCGCCATATTGCACCGAGACGAAACGGACGTCCGGCGTTCCCAGCAACGGCTCGAGCTGCTCGAGCGCGACGCCCCGCCCCTGTTCCTGATCCGCCTTGGTGTACCAGGCGAGACCGACATTGAGCTCGGCACCGCGATGGCTCTTCTTCAACGTCGCAAGCCGCTCCGGATCGGCAACGAGGTAAGGACCGCCCCTGCCTGCAAAACTCGCCAGGTCGGGACGCAAGTAACCCGCCACCGTGCCCGCCGGTGCCTGCCTCACGATATCGGGTGCCGACAACCGCGGATCGGGCAAGGGCTCGATCCGCGCCACGATCTCGGTTTTCGGCAGAGAGCGGCGGAACAAAGGAACCAGCCGCGGATCGCATTCGAGCACGCAATCGAGTTCGCCCGACAGCTCGGACAACAGGCTCGAGAACATGACCTCGTCACCCACACCCTGCTCGTTCCAGACCAGGAGGCGGCCCGGAAGCGGCCGGCTGCCATCCCATAGCGGTTGGGGCATCGGACGGTTGCGCCTTTCAGCCTCGGCCTTGCGCTTCCAGCGCCAGTCATATTCGGGCCAGCCCTCCCGCAATCGACCGACCGAAAGCAGCGAGCCGCCGAGATTGACATGGGCATCGATGTCGCCGGGGCGGAGCTTCAGCAATGCGCCATAGCAGGCGATGGCCTCGTCCATCTCGCCCATCGAGCGCAACACGAAGGCGGCGTCGGCGAGCGCGTCCGGATTGGGCTGGGGGTTGCGCATCGCGGTGCGCGCCGCTGCCAGCGCCTCGGCATTCCGGTCGAGCGCCTGCAGCGACCGGGCGCGAATTCCGGGCACGCGCGGCTCATGCGGATCCAGCGCCAGGAGCTTTGCCGCCATGACCAGCGCCGCCTCATGCCGACCGAGGCCCTGGAGCACGCCGCTCGCGATCTGGAGCGCATGCTTGTCCTGCGGCGCCATGGCGAGGGCCGCCTCGATGACGGGCAAGGCTTCCGCGTCCCTTTCCTGGTCATGTAACGCCACCGCCAGGTTGCGGCGCGCCATGACCGATTCCGGCTCGGCCTCGAGAGCCGCGCGATAGACCGCCTCGGCCTCGACAAACTTGCCGTCCTCGCGCATCAACGCCGCCAGATTGGTCATGACGGCGGCATCGTCGGGCTTGAGCGCCAGCGCTTGGCGATAGGCCGCTTGTGCTTCGGCGGAATGGCCCAGCGCCGTCAGCAGCTCGCCGAGATTGGCCGCGAGGTCGGGCTGCCTGGGATCGAGCGACAGCGCCGTCTGCCAGGACCGAACCGCCGCCTCGCCTTGGCCCGCCCGCCGCTGGACCTGGCCGAGGCGGCGCAACGCACCGACGCGGTCCGGCGATTTCGCCGGAAGATGAACGAGCACCGCCTCGAACGCTTTCGCCGCTTCGTCATGCTGGCCGACTGTCGACAGCGCGGAGCCCAGCCGCGACCAATCCGCAGCGCTGCGCGGCTCCAGCTTGAGGACCGCGCGATATTCCGGGATCGCCGCTTCGAACCGCCCCGAGGCCGCCAATGCGTTGGCATGATTGCGGCGGAATTCGGCGATCTTTGGTGCCTGTTGCGCAGCCTTCGCCAACAAGGGCAACGCCTCGTCGCGATGGCCGGCGGCGAAGGCGATCACGCCCAGCCCGTGAAGCGCTTGGGGGTCGCTCGCGTTCAGTGCCAGAACGGCCCGATAGAGACGCTGCGCCTCGGCAACGTTTCCGGACTGATGGGCCTTCAACGCCGCTTCGATCTGCTTGCGCGCCGGCGATCGCGGGTTCATCGCCGCTCCCCCATCAATTGGGCGACGGCGATCTCGAGCTCGGCCAGCGGGTCGGCCCAGACTCCGAAATGACGCTGGCGAAAGAGCCGCATCGACGGGTACCAGGGATTGTCGCGGCGATCCAGGAGCCAGCGGAAGTCCGACACCGACGGCAGCAGCAGGAAGGTGGGCCGGCCCATGGCACCCGCGAGATGGGCAACGGAGGTATCGACCGCGATCACGAGATCGAGCTCGGCACAGAGCGCGGCAGTATCGGCGAAATCCTCGAGCTCGACCGTCGCATCGAAGATCCGGTCCGACAATCCTTGCGCCGCGATCGCTTCGGCACCGCCCGCCTTCTGCAGGCTGACCCAGCCGGCATCGTGACGGCGGATCAGGGGGGCGAGGGGTGCCAGCCCGATCGAGCGGTTGCGATCGTTGGGGTGGCGCGGATTGCCTTGCCAGACGAGACCGATGCGCGGGCGGCGCAGCGCTTCTAAACGCAGGGCCCAGGCCGAAGACAGATCGGGTTCGGCGCGAAGATAGGGCACCGAACCCGGAATCCGGTCGAGCGGGAAACGCAGCAGCGCCGGCAGGCTCAGCAGCGGCACCTGCAGATCGAAGGCCGGGGTGGGCCCGCCCCGCGCGAAACTATGCTCGGCCCCGGGAAGCCCTCGCATGACGCGCGCCAGCTCCGGTTGCGTCTCGAACAGCAGCTTGCCGACGAGGCCGGCCGCGGGCGCCAGCAGGCGCGCGAATTGCAGACTGTCGCCAAGGCCCTGCTCCGCATAGACCAGCAGCGTGGCCTCCGGTCGCGGATCACCCTGCCAGCGCCGGGTCTCGTAGCGCTGGAGGCCGCGACGGAAATCGCGCGTGTGCCAGCGCCATTCATATTCGGGCCAGCCTCGCGCGAAATCGCCCTTCGTCAGCAAGCCGATCCCGAGGCTGGAATGAGCATCGGCAAAGCCCGGCTTGAGCGCGATCGCAGCGGGGAAGCAGTCGATGGCGGCATCGATGTCGCCCAGGGTGCGCAGCACCACGCCGGCATTGTTCAGCGCGTTGGCATCGTTACGGGCGGCAGCCTTTGCGGCCCGGGCCGCGGCCAAAGC
>NZ_JBOHKS010000305.1:0-40482 GCF_050729195.1 Hypericibacter sp. | reverse complement strand
GGATAGCACCCTGCAGATAGAAGGCGTCGCTATAGCCCATGATCGAGGCCTCCTGATGTACGTCGCGGCCGATGGCGACGACGGCGTCCTGCCAGGCGGTGGCGCGATCGGAAATGCCATGGCTGAGGAAATACCGGGTCAGCTCCGCCAGGCGCTGGCGCGTGGCGGGATCGAACAGCGAGACCGAGCTGGTGATGATCTCCGAGTGGAATTTCTCGCGGTTGGTCAGGAAGGTCTGCAGCAGGGCGATGCCGATGGCGCCGCCGAGATTGCGGGTCATGTTGAAGATGGCCGAGGCCGACCCGGCGAACTCGCGCTCGATCCCGGCGACGGCGATCGCGGAGAGGGGTGCCAGCGAGATGGCCTGGCCGACCGCGCGCACGATATTAGGCAGCAGCAGCTCCGGGCCGGCGACGTCGGTGGTCAGATGGATGTTGATGAAGTTGCTGCCGGCAAAGAGGGCCAGCCCGATCCCGACCAGCAGCCGGGCATCGATCCATTTGGTGAGCTTCGGCACCAGGGGGATCAGGAGCAGCTGCGGCAGCCCGACCCAGGCCAGGACCTCGCCGATCTGCTCCGCATTGTAGCCCTGCATCTGCGACAGATAGAGCGACAGCACGAACACCGATCCGTAGAGCACCATGCCGACCAGCATGGTGGCGAGCGTCGCCAGCCCGAAATTGCGCCGCAGCAGCAGGCGCAGATTGAGCAGCGGCTTCTTGACGGTGAGCTCGATCCAGAGGAAGGCCGAGAGCGCGACGGCGGCGATCACCGAGAGCCGGAGGATGAAGGGGGATCCGAACCAGTCGTCCTTGTTGCCCTCCTCGAGCACGGTCTGGAGCGCGCCCAGCCCGATCGCCATTGTGATGACGCCGAGCCAGTCGCCCTGCTTCAGAAGCCCGAGCTGCATCGGTTCGCGTTCGAGCGAGAACCAGAGCATCGCCAGCATCACGACGCCCGGAACCAGATTGACGTAGAAGATGTAGTGCCAGCCGAAATTCTCGTTGAGATAGCCGCCGATGGTGGGGCCGATCGCCGGTGCGAACACGGCCGAGACGGCGAATAGCGCCATGCCGATCGGCTGTTTCGAGCGCGGCAGCATGGTGATGATGATGGTGAAGGCCATCGGGATCAGCACGCCGCCGGCAAAGCCCTGGAGTGCCCGCAGCACGATCATCTGGCCCAGATTCTGCGCCATGGCGCAGGCGGCCGAGAACAGCAGGAACAGGAAGGTGTTGGTCAGCAGATAGGTGCGGGTCGAGAAGACCCGCGAGAGCCAGCCGCTGAGCGGAATGACGATGATCTCGCTGATCAGATAGGCGGTGGAGATCCAGCCGCCATCGTCGATGCCGGCGCCGATGGCGCCCTGGACGTCGGCGAGCGCGGAGTTCACGACCTGGATGTTGAGCACGGCCAGGAAGGCGCCGAGCGCCGAGCCGATGACGGCGAGCCAGGTCTTGGTCGTGACCTTCGGCTCCGCATTCTCGTTGCTGGCGGATTTGGGCAGAGGGGTCGCCGGCAGCATCCGGCGCAAGGGCGGAAGGGATTCGACAGCTGACATGGCAAGGGTTCCGACGCCCGAGCCGGTCAGGGCTCGGCCACCTGTTGTTCGGTTCGCTCGGCGACCTGGGTCCTGGACTGGGCCTCGGCCATCACGGTCGCCTTGGTGTCGATCGAGGCTTCGACCGACATGCCGACACGCAACAGGCCGACCATCGGATCGTTGGTATCGAGCACGATCTTCACCGGGATGCGCTGAACGATCTTGGTGAAATTGCCGGTCGCATTGTCGGGCGGGAGCAGGCTGAATTCGAGGCCGCTAGCCGGCGCCAGGCTGTCGATGCGGCCATGGATGACGGCGCCGGGGAAACTGTCGACCTCGATCGTCGCCGGCTGCCCGTCGCGCATTTCGGTCAGCTGGGTCTCCTTGAAGTTGGCCACGACAAAGGTGGTCTGCAGCGGCACCAGCGCCATGAGCTGGGTGCCGGCCTGAACATACTGCCCCGTGCGCAGGCTGCGCGCGCCGACCACGCCGTCGATGGGCGCGGTGATCGTGGTGTAGGAGAGATTGAGCGTCGCCTGCTGCGCGACCGCCTGGTTGTGGGCGAGCTGGGCCTCGGCCTCGCTGCGCTGGGTCTTCAGGACCTCGATCTGCTTCTGGGTGGCGACGAGCGCCGCGCGGTCATGCTGCAGCAGGGCCGTCTGCTGCTGCAGATCGGCGTTCGCCAGCTGGGCCCGCTGCACCGTGCCGTACCCGGTCTTCATCAGGTCCTGATAGCGCGAATGATCCTGC
Organism: Hypericibacter sp.; assembly: GCF_050729195.1. Taxonomy (NCBI): domain Bacteria; kingdom Pseudomonadati; phylum Pseudomonadota; class Alphaproteobacteria; order Rhodospirillales; family Dongiaceae; genus Hypericibacter; species Hypericibacter sp. The sequence goes on along the minus strand of NZ_JBOHKS010000305.1, from coordinate 38,189 downwards.
TTGGCGAAAGTGACCCCGGCCTCGGCCGAGGTGATGTCGGCGGTTGCCTGGTCGACGGTGGCCTCCTGCAGGGCGAGCTGTGCATCGATGTTGCGGATCGAGGCTTCGGCCGCCTCGACATCCGCCTGAGCCTGGGCGAGTGCGGTGCTGAAATCGCGGTCGTCGATCTTCGCCAGCACCTGGCCCGTCTTGACAGGCTGGTTGTCGTCCACCATGACCTCGGCGATGTAGCCCGAGATTTTCGGCGCGATGATGGTGTAGTCCGCCTGTACATAGGCGTCGTTGGTGCTCTCGAGGAAGCGACCGGAGGTCCAATAGCCGTAGCCATAGACCCCGCCCGCGACCAGGATCGCCGCCGCCCCGACGCCGAGGGCGCCGCGACGGGCCAGGCGCTTGAGTGACGGTTTTGTCATCTTCATGGTCATCACCATTCGGGGCAGGGCGCCGGGGCGGGACCGGCCGCGGCACCGTGCCGGCGCTGTCCCACCACCCAGCTCATCCGGGCCAGCAGGCAGCGCAGCGCCGATTCCTTCACATGGTCGCCCGACATCACCAGCTTGGTGGCCGGGTCTTCCAGCAGCTCATCCAGGGACGGTTCGGTGCTCCAGTCGCTCATGACAATCTCCCTGACGTTCCCGTAATTTGGTAAATTCGCTACGGTACGTATCTAAACAGGAAATGCGGCGAAACAAGGCGGGGCAGCCTTGCAAAAAACGCAACGCACCGTATCCTATTTAAGGAGCGTGAGGAGAAGGAGACCATTGATGTCGAATCTCGCCGAAGACCGCGGGCCCGGCCGCCCGCGCTGTCAGGACACGCGCCAGTCCATCCTTCGCGCCGCCTACGAGATGTTCGAGGAGGGCGAAGACCAGCCTTTCACCATCGAGGCCGTGGCCCGGCGCTCGGGCGCCGCCAAGACCACGATCTATCGCTGGTGGCCGAGCAAGGGGGCGCTCGCGATCGAGGCCTTCCTCGCGATCGCCGAGAAGCGCAGCGGCTTTCCTGAAAGCGGCTCGGCGATTGCCGATCTGAGGACACAGGTGAAGCTGCTGGCGAGGCTGCTGCGCGGCCGGGCGGGGCGGCTCGTGGCCGGCATCATCGCCGAGGCGCAGAACGATCCGGAGACGAAGAAGGCCTTCATCGAGGGCTATCTGAAACCGAGACGGCTGTCGGCGGCCCGGCTGATCGAGCGCGGCATGGCCAATGGCGAGCTGCGCCCCGGGCTCGATGTGGAGACGGTCTGCGACGCGCTTTATGGCCCGCTCTATCTGCGGCTCATTCTGAAGAACGGGCTGGGCGACGATGGCGCGATCAATCAGCTCGTCGATATCGTTCTCGACGGGATCCGGGTCGCGCCGGCCCGGCAATAGCTCCAGGAGGGGGCTGGGAGCCGTTCGCTCGCAGCCTCATTGTACCAGGACATGGCTCGACGAGGGCCGGCCCCCGCTCTGGCGGCGGGAGGGTGATTCTCACTACACTCCGGCACCGGTCCCACCTGCTCGAAGTGTCCCATGATCCCCGTCACCCTGCCAGCCTGGATCTACGCCAATGACGAGTTCTTCGCGCTCGAGCGCGAGGCGATCTTCCTCAAGACCTGGCATCTGGCCGGCCATGTGAACGAGCTGAAGCAGCCGGGCGACTTCCTGCGCTTCGACCTGCTGGGCGAAAGCGCCATCGTGCTGCGCGACAAGCAGGGCCGGCTGCAGGCCTTCCACAATGTCTGCCGCCATCGCGCCTTCCGGCTGCTCGAGGGCGACAGCGGCAATTGCGGGCGCGCGGTGCGCTGCCGCTATCACGGTTTCCTCTACGATCTCGACGGCCGCCTGATGGGCGTGCCGAGCGAGGACAGCTTCCCGGGCCTCGACAAAGGCGAGTTCGGCCTGCGGCCGGTCGAGATGGAAATCTTCTTAGGCCTGGTCTTCATCCGCTTCGGTGGCGACGGCCCCTCGATCGCCGAGCAGTTCGAGCCCTATCGCGAGGCGCTGGGTTTCTATCGCATCGCCGAGATGGAACCGATGGGTGCGCACAGCCATACGCCCATCGCCGCCGACTGGAAGGTTGCGGTCGAGAACAACTCCGAGGCCTATCACGTGCCGGTGGGTCATCCGGGCCTGCAACGGCTCTATGGATCGACCTATCGCTATGAGGTGAAGCCGCTCGGCGTCTCCCATGGCGGCGGCCGCCTGATCGATCGCCCTTCGCCCAGCTGGAGCGAGCGCCATTACCTGAAGCTGCTGCCGCCGGTCGAGCATCTGCCGGAGGATCGCCGGCGCGCCTGGCTCTATTACAGCATGTTTCCCAGCCTCGCCTTCGACGTCTATCCCGACCAGATCGACTATTTCCAGATCCTGCCGCTGTCGCCGGGTCGCTGTGTCGCGCGCTCGCGGGCCTATGCCGTGCCGGATGCGCGGCGCGAAATGAAAGCGGCGCGCTGGCTCAATCAGCGAATCAACCGTTTGGTCGGCGCCGAGGACAAGGGTCTGGTCGAAGGCGTCCAGGCGGGTCTGAACTCCAGCGGCTATCGCAGCGGGATCCTCTCGGCCAAGGAGGTCCGGGTGCAGCAGTTCCAGTCCCTGATCCGGGCGGCGATCCCGGTCGCGGGCCAGGAAACGGCGCCCGAGGCCGGCAGCGTCGTGCGGCGCAACCGCGAGCTCAAAGCCGCACAGGTTTTGCGTGAATCGCGCTCGGAAATGTCTGTTTCTGCGTGAATTCGGCGCAACCCCGCGCGCCTTAATCGGCCATTCACCTTCCTGGCGTTGGATCGGTTCCGCGGGCGCCGATAAGGGCTCCCGCAACAGGACCGGTGCGCTCTGCCGGCTGTCCGACCACCAGGCCGCGCGAGGACCATGGCACGTCTCTGGGGTAACATCGCCTCGATGTTCGGGATCGGCGGGCAGCCCGCGACGGCTGGCGCCCAGCCGCCGGGCGAGGCTGCGCCAGTGGACCCGACGCCGGCCCCGGGCGATCCGGCCCCGAGCCCGAATCAAGCCGCCGCCGGCGATGCCGCGGCCACGCTCGAAACCCACACGCGCGTCGAATTCGGCCAGCGTCTGACCACGCTCGCGAGCTATGGCAGCGCCATTTCTGCCGGCCGGGTGAAGCTGATCAATCTCGACGAGCTGAAGCGGGAATTCGGCCCGCGCTGGCATGAGATCGCCGACCGCGTGGCGGTCACGATCGCGTCGGTCCTGAAGAACCGGCTGGGTCCGCGCGACGCCTTCATCCGGCTCGACGAAGCGCATTTCGTGCTGCTGTTCGGCACGCATGACGGCGCGCGCGCGGCCGCGATCTGCAGCCTGATCGCTGCCGAGATCAAGCAGAAACTCTTCGGCGTCGAGCGCGATCTGGGGACAATGAAGCTGGCCACCGCCACGGTGCAGGTCGATGGCAGCGTGGCACTCGATCCGATCGATCCGCTGGCGACCCTGACCTCGATGCTGGATGCGGCCCCGGCGGTGACGGAACATGGCGATGCCAGGGAGGCGGCCGCGCCGAAGGGCAAGCCCGATCCCGAATGGCGCGAGGTGCGATTGCCGCGCGACCTCGCTGCGGGCGACGGACCGCGCAGCGTCCCGATCAGGATCAGCCCGCGCGCGCTCAACGATCTCATCAAGACGTTGGGTGCCGCGGTCGGCGATTGGCAACAGACGGGGACGTGCGCCGAGCACATGATCTTCGATGGGGCCGAGATGCAGCGCCAGATCGCCGAGAGCGCCCGCCGCCAGGAAACGCTGCGCCAGATCGAGGCCGCGGCCAGCGGCATGACCGTTCCGGTCGCCAGGGCCGGCGGCACGCCCGACGGGTCGGAGCGCGACCTGATCGTCTCGCAGCTTCGCGGCGCCAATTTCCGCTATCAGCCGATCTGGCATCGCGAGACCCAGGCGATCACCTCCTATGGTCTCAATCTTCGATTCCTGGTGGGCGATGCCCAGCTTTCGGTGAACGAGCTCATGGATTGGGAGAGCGACCCCGAGGTGGTGGTCGCGGTCGATCTGCTGGTGGCGAAGAAGGCGCTGGCCGATCTGGCATCCATGCTGCGCCAGGGCACCAAGGCGATCCTCTCCTTGCCGATCCATCGCGCGGTCCTGGATCTGCCGGTTGCCCGCGCGCAATTGCTGGCGCTGCTCACGGCAGCACCCGTGCCGATGCGCCAGCTCATCCTGCTCGACATCCTCGATGCCTATGCCGGCGACTGGGCCATGCTGCCAGCTCTGGTCGCCGGTCTCAGGCGCGCGAGCCGCGAGGTGGTGTTGCGGCTGCCGCTCGATCACACCGACTTCAGCCGCGTGCTGGCGGCCGGCGGCCGCACGGTCGGCGGCGATCTGCGCGAGCATGCCTGGCCGCATGCACGGGCGATGCGGGGCCTCGCTGAATTCGGCAAGGCCGCCCGCTCGGCCGGCCTCAAATGCTATGTGCTGGGGATCAACACGCAGCCGCTTGCCATCGGCGCCATCGCGGCCGGATTCGATTTTCTGGCGGGCCACGCCGTGTCGCCGGAGATTCCCGAGCCGGTCGGCGTTGTGCCGCTCGACGCAGCCCACGTCTCCCGCGGCGCGTCGGCCAATCGCAGCCTCAAGCGCTGACACTGCTTATTGGCGCGCGGCCGCCCCACCAACCCCGCGCGCGCCGAACGGCTATTCCGCGGCGGCGGCCGTCTTGCGCATCGCCTCGCGCGGCAGGCGCACCGGGAAGCGCTGGCGGATCGAATCGTCGACCGCCGTCGAGATATGCGCCGGATAATGGTTCGAGAGGATCTGCCGGGTCTTGCGGATCGCGCGATCGACGATCCCCGGGCGGCCCTGCTCGACCCATTCCTTGGGCGTGGTGCGGTCGCCGACCAGCGGATAGACATATTCCGTCTGCATCAGCCGCAAGGTCTGATCGGCGCCAAGATAATGGCCCGGGCCTTCGAGGCAGGTCTGGCGGATGGTCTCCATCGCGATCGATTCGTCGGTGACCTCGATGCCTTTGATGGTGCGCTGGACGGCGCCGATGATGTCGTTGTCGATCAGCAGGCTCTCGAGGCAATAGCCGAGCAGGCTGGCATGCATGCCGGCCGACTCATAAATCAGATTGGCGCCGGCATTGCCGACCAGCGCGTGGTTGTAGGCCTTCTCATAGCCGGCCTGCGCATCGGGCACCTTGGAGTCCGTCATGCCCGAGGCCGTGCCGGCGGTCAGGTCGTAGAACTGGCCCATCTGGGCAGCACCCGCCGAGAGCAGCGCCTGTTCCGGGCTGCCGCCCGACATGGCGCCGGTGCGCAGATCCGAGACGAAGCACCAGGTGCCGAAGATCGCGGGCGCGCCCGGCTTGATCGCGTTGACATAGACGAGACCCGCCAGGACCTCGGCCACTTCCTGCACGATGGCACCGGCGAGCGAGGCGGGCGCCGTCGCGCCGGCCTGGCCGGCCGAGAGCAGCAGCACCGGCATGCCGCCGCGCACGGCGACCTCGAGGCAGCGGCAGGCATCGGCCGCGAACTTCAGCGGCGGAACGACGAAGCAGTTCGACTGGCTGACGAAGGGGCGCTCGCGCCACTTGTCTTCGCCGCCCGCGATCGAATGCAGCATCTGCAGCGAGGCTTCGAGCTGCTCGGGTGCCACCCAGCTGGTGCCGACATGTTTGGTGGTGCCGAAGACGCTGGCGTAGCAGGTGTTGAAATCCATCTCGAAGGGATCGGTCAGCTCGCGGCAGACGATCGCGCGCTGGAAGAAATGGATATGGTCCAGCGTGTCGACGATGCGGGCGACGTCGTAGAGGTCCTTGGTGGTGGACTCGCGATATTCGCCGGTGATCGGATCGACCATATGCACAGCCGCACCCGCCGTGCCGAAATAGACCTTGCTGCCCCAGGGCTCCATGTCGTAGCGCGGATCCTGCGCATAGAGCGGAAACTTGCGCGCGGCTTTGGCGACCGTGTCTTCGATGAGCGCGCGCGGAAAAGTCAGGCGGCCATTGCTGTTGAGCTTGGCGCCGGCCTTGGTCATGACCTCGATGCCGCTCGGGATCGGGTCGGCCATGCCGATATTCTCGAGCACGTCGAGGGCCGCGTGATGGATCTTCTGGATGTCGGCATCGGTCAGCGGTTTGTAGCGGCCGCCTTCGAGGCCCGGCCAGACCGGACGCTGATTGTCCGCCAGAGGTGCCGCCCGCATCGCGCGCCGCGCCTCGCGTCCGCCGCGCCGTCCCGCTCTCGATTCCGTCTCGCTCATGATCGCTCTCTCGCTCCTGGGGCGGCGGGCCCCCCGAGTTCCCTCGAGACCCGCGCAAACATAAAGGGCAGCCCGAAACCGGGGTGCCCTTGTCAGATGATCGTTCCGCTCTGTTTCAGTCGTGGCGGTTCCAAGCCTTGGAAAAGCCCGATCCGCGGGGCCAGCCTCGCAACTGACGGGATCATGAAGCTTTGCGCGGAGGGCGACAAACGACTAAAGTTCCCTCTTAGGCCAAGACTGGCTAATAGGTCAATTATTCATGGCTAAAAAACTACCACCGCTCAATTGGTTACGGACTTTCGAGGCAGCCGCCACGACCATGAGCTTCACCGCGGCGGCGCGCGAGCTGGGGATCACCCAGTCGGCCGTGAGCCAGCAGGTCCGGCTGCTGGAAAGCCACCTCGGACGGCCCCTGTTCCATCGCCTGCCGCGCGGCTTGCGCCTGACCGAGGCGGGCGACGCGCTGCTCCCCCTGCTGGGCGATGCCTTCACCCAGATCGCCAATGGCACGGCCGAGATCTTCGGCGATCTCGCCCGGGTCCGGCTGATGGTGCGCGCCACCACCAGCTTCGCCGCGCTCTGGCTGGTGCCGCGCCTCCCACGCTTTCGCGCGCGCCATCCGGATATCGAGTTCCGGCTGACCAGCTCGATCTGGGCGGTGGACTATCCCGATCCCGCGGTCGATCTCGAGATCCGTTATGGGACGGGCCGCTGGTCGGGGCTGAAATCCGACCGGCTCACCTGGGACGAGCTCTTCCCCGTCTGCAGCCCGGATTGGGCACAAGGCCCGCAGCAGATGAAGCGGCTCGAGGATCTGGGCCGCCGCACCCTGCTCCATGTGTTCGGCTTTCGCGACGGCTGGCCGGAATGGCTCGCCAGGGCGGGCCTCACCGACAAGATCGACGGCGCCAGCGGGCTCGAGTTCGATCTGGGATTGGCGGCGCTCGATCTCGCCGAGCGCGGTGTCGGCGTGGCGCTGGGCCGGACCTGCTATGCGGCCGAACGCATCGCCGCCGGCCGGCTGATCGTGCCGTTCGACATCACGCTTCCGACCGACGAGGCCTTCTATCTGGTCTCGGCCGAAGGCCGTCCCTCGACCGCGGCCGCGGTCGCCTTCCGGACCTGGGTGCTGGAAGAAGCCGCGACGGCGCGCCGTCAGGGCTGATCCTCGTCCAGTTCCTGGCGATCGGTATCGTGGCGGCCCTGCTTGAGTTCTTCGCGGGCTCGCGCGGCGAGCGAGGCATAACGCTTGCGCAGCCGTGACAGCTCATCTTCGTTCAGCTCCTCGAGATCGAGCAGCGCGTTATGAGCGCCTTCGACCGCGCGGATCAGCTCGTCGAGCTTGAGCTGGACCGCGTGTGAGTCGCGGTTCTGCGTGTTCTGAATGAGGAACACCATCAGGAAGGTGATGATGGTGGTGCCGGTGTTGATGACCAGTTGCCATGTATCGGACCAGGCAAAGACCGGCCCCGTGACGGCCCAGACGAGGATGACGAGGACCGCGGTCATGAAGGCCGAAGGATGGCCAGAGGCCCGGGCGGTCCAATTGGCGAAGCTGCTGAAGCGGCTGTTGCGATATTGCATGGGACCGGGCCTCCTGGGCGCGGGATGACGATCAGACCGGGGGTTTGAGCTCCGGAAGATCGATGGGTGCCGGCTTCAAGCCGGCGCAATGGCGCCGCCACATGACGCGATAGGCCGTCTCGAGCTTGCGCGCGAACCCGTCGGTATCGAAGAGCGGCGTCGTCAGGCGATTGCCGGCGAGCTTGGCCCTGAGTGCCGCGAGGGCGCTGGCATCGCGACCGTAGCGCAGCACGATCTCGCGATATTGGTCGAGGTCACGGGCGACGAGCTCCGGCAATCCCACCGCATGTAGCAGGCTGGCCGAGACGCGCGCCGGGAAATAAGCGCCCTCGAGCGTCACCACCGGGACCCCCGCCCAGAGCGCGTCGCTGGTGGTGGTGTGGCCATTGACGATGCGCGGATCGAGCGCCAGATCGGCGAGGCCGATCCGGCGCAGATGGCGCTGCGTGGTGGCGCGATCGGCGAAGATGAGCCGCGCCGGATCGAGGCCGCGCGCGGCGGCCTCTTTCTTGAGGTTCGGCTCGATGCCGTCATTGCCGCGCCAGAGCCACAGCACGGCGTCCGGCAGGGCCCGCAGCAACTCCATCCAGATCCCGAACATGACCGGCTCGATCTTGTAGCCCTGATTGAAGCTCGCCAGCACCAGCGCCTTCTCCGGCAGGCCCTGGGCGGCGCGGCTGGTCGCCTCGGCCCAGATCGGACGTTCCCGGTCATTGACCTGATAGGAACCGGGCAGACGGACGATCTGTTCCGCGAAATAGGACTGCGCCGCGGCCGGCGTGACGACCGCATCGCCCAGCACGTAATCGAAGAAGCGCGCGCCGGTGGTGCCGGGAAACCCCAGCCAGGTCGCCTGCAGGGGCGCCGGCCGCAGCGCCGGGATCTCGAGCCGCGCGCCGCTGGTCCAGCCCTTGAGATCGACCAGGATGTCGATGCCGTCCTTGGCGATCGCCTGTGCCGCGCTGCCGGGGTCGAGCGCCGAGAGGTCGCGGAAATGATCGGGCTCGCTCTGCGCGTTATTCCGATAGTCGCTGCCGTCATCGGCATTGGTGGCATAGGCGAAGACTTCGATCTGCGCCCGGTCATGCCGGCGCATCAGGCCGCGCATCAATTGCATCGTGGCATGGGCGGAGAAATCGCCGGAGAGATACCCGACCCGGATCCGGCCCTCGGGCCCGGGCCGCGTGACGGCCGGGAATTTTTGCCGATAGGGCGCCATGCGCCGCTCCATCGCCTCCGCCCAGGAGCGCGCCACAGCCGCGCAGATCTCGGGCTCTTCGGCGAAGGCCAGGATGGCAAAGGGCGTGATGCCCAGGCGCTGCCCCTTCGCCAGGGCGCGGCTCACCTGCACCCGCAATCGCGACTTGATCTCGGCGAGCCGGCCCCAGTCGCAGACATAGGCGAGCTCGAGCGCATAGGCGGCGGTCGTGGTCTCGTCGTTGGGATCCACCGCCAGCGCGCGGCGGTAAAACTCGATCGCCTGCGACAGCTTGCGCTCGGCGCGCAGGATGTTGCCGAGCAGCCGATACGCATCGCGCTGGTTGGGATCGCGCTCGATCGCGGCCTGCAGCGGCGCCACGGCCTCGGTGGCGCGTCCCAGCGGCATCAAGGCGCCGCCGCGGGCCGTGAGGGCCGGCGGATAACCGGGATTGAGGGCGAGCGCACGATCGGCAAAGGCCAGCGCCTCGGCCAGACGTCCTTCCTGGCGCGAGAGGCGCGACCGTTCGACCAGCGCGTCGATATCATTGGGGTCGCGCTCGATCGCGGAATCGAGCAGGCGTTCGGCCTCGTCCTCGCGTTCGAGATCGATCAGAAGCCCGCCCAGCCGGGCCGCGATCACCGGATGATCGGGCTGTTCGGCGCGCACCGCCTCGAAGCTTTCGAGCGCCGCCGCGCGGTCGCCCTTGGCGGCCTGGACCACGCCGCGCTGCAGCCGCGCCTCGACATAGGTCGGATCGCAGACCAGCGTCTGATCCAACGCGGTGATGGCCTGGTCGTAGCGGCGCGATTGATGGAGGGGCACTGCCTTGGTGACGAGATCCAGCGCATCGGCGGCACGGGACGGGATCGCGTTTTCATCGAAGCGGGTGTGTGCCTTGCCGTCCTCGCCGATGGTGACGGCGATGGCGGCGGGCCCCAGGCCGCGGCGATGGCGCTCCATCATCGCGCCGTAAGCGCCCTCGAGCCCGCGCGCGAAGCGCTGGCTGTCGAAGAGCGGCATGGTCGAGCGATAGGCCGCCAGCCTCGCCCGTAGCCCCGCGAGCTTGCCCGGATCGCGCGCCAGGCTCAGCGCCAGCTCGCGATAGCCGGCGAGGCTGCTCGTCACCAGCTCGGGCAGGCCGATCCCGCGCAGCAGGCTGGCCGAGACGCGGCTGGCGAAATGGCGACCCTCGAGCGCGATCACCGGCAATCCGGCCCAGAGCGCATCGCTGGTCGTGGTGTGGCCGTTATAGATCCGCGTGTCGAGCGCCAGGTCGGCCAGTTGCAGCCGGCGCAGATGCTGTTCCTTGGGCAGGCGCGCCCCGAAATGCAGGCGCGCCGGATCGACGCCGCGTGCCGCGGCTTCGCGCCGGAGATTCTCTTCGATGATGTCGTTCGGCTGCCAGAGCCAGAGGCGGGCCTGCGGCAGCGCCGTCAGGATCTCCATCCAGAGCCCGAACATGACGGGCTCGATCTTGAAGCCCTGGTTGAAGGAGCAGAAGATGAAGGCGTCGTCGGGCAGTCCCACGGCGCTGCGCGAGGCGGGCTCAGAGGCGATCGCGCGCGCATCGTCATTCGGCTGGTAACTGTCCGGCAGCCACACCAGATGCTCGCTGAAATAGCGCGCATCGGCCGGTGGTGCCACGGTGCGATCGACCAGCGCGTAATCGTGATAGCGGCTGCCCAGCGTGCCGGGATAACCGAGCCATGCAGCCTGGATCGGTGCCGGACGGAGGGCTGGAATCTCGAGGCGTGTCCAGGAGGTATGGCCGGTGAGATCGACCAGGATGTCGACCTCATCGGCGACGATCCGCTCCGCCGCACGGCGATGATCCATGGCGCTGATATCGATGAAGGCATCCGCGGCTTGGCGGATGCGCTCGCGCATCGCGCTCGTATCCTCCGAGCCATAGGCATAGGCATGGACCCGGACGGCCTGCCGGTCATGGCGTTCGAGGCAGCGGACCATGAGCTGCGCCACGGCATGATCGCGGAAATCCCGCGACAGATAGCCGACGGTGATCGGTCCCTCGCCACGGGGCGGGCGGGTCAGGACGAGGGGCGCGCCGGCCCGCCGTTCGGCGGCCCGCGCCGGAAGGACCGCGACGCGAAGCGCAGCGCCCGGATCATCGTCATAACCGATCAGGGAGAAGGGCGCCTCGTAGAGAGGACGTCCCGTCATCAGCGCATTCGCCCGCTGGCGCTGCACTTGTCGGCGCAAGGGCCCCAGCTCGCGCCAGTCGCAGGCCTGGTCCATCTGATGCAGGATGCGCGCCGACACCATGTCGTTGCCGGGCTCGAGCTTCACCGCTTCGCGCGCGGCAGCCAGCGCATTGGTGAGCTCCCCTTTCAGCCAGTAGGCGCCGGCGAGATCGCTGAAGGTGAGGGCCTTGGGTTCGAGCTCGGCCGATCGCTTGAGGAGGGCGACCGCGGAGGGCACCCGCGCCAGCGCCAGGAGCACCAGGGCCTTCTGGCGCAGCGCCTCCGCATGATCGGGATTGCGCTGCAGCAGCCGGTCGATCGCGCTGACTGCCTCCTCATGACGGCCGAGCTCGCGCAGGGCCGAGGCGAAATTGATGATGGTGGTCGGGCCGAACGGATTGCGTGCGGCGGCGCGTTCCAGCGCCGGCAGCGCTTCCGCGAGACGGCCCTGGGCCGCCAGCAGCGAGCCCAGATTATGCTGCGCCTCGTCATGGTTGGGATTGATCGCGATGACGCGCCGCGCCATCGCCACCGCCGCCTCGACATCGCCCCGGCCCGCGGCCATGACGCTCGAAAGATGCAGCGCCTCGACGTCGTCGGGCGTCTGGGCCAGGATCGCCTCGCAGATCGCCTTGGCCTCGGCGCGCTTGCCCGCCTGGAAGGCGGCCACCGCCGCCGCCAGCGCCGTGCTGTCGCCTGGCTTTGCCGTTGGCGCTGCGGGGCGCTCGGTCTCAGCCATGACGATGCCGTTCAGCGGATCGCGGGGGAGCGCCGCGCGTTCTCGAGCTAGCCATCGCGGCGCGCCCCGGGGGTCGGTGCCGGAACATCGATCAGGGCCGGTGCCAAGCCTATTTCATGGCGCGCCCAGGCTGCGTGATAGACCGCTTCCAGATTGCGCGCGAAGCGGGGGCTGTCGAACAGCGGCAGCGTGCTTCGATTGCGGGCCAGCCGCGCCTTGACGTTCGCGAGCGCGGCCGGATCGCGCGCGAGCCGGAGCGCGATGGTGCGATAGCCTTCGAGATTCGTCGCCACCAGATCGGGCATGCCGATCGCGGTCAGCACGCTGGCGGAAACGCGCGACGCATATTGGCTGCCCAGCAGCGTCAGCACCGGCAGCTTTGCCCAGAGCGCATCGCTGGTGGTGGTATGGCCGTTATAGAGGCGCGTATCGAGAGCGAGGTCGGCCAGGCCCAGGCGGCGCAGATGGATCGGCTTCTCCGGCCGGTCGGCGAAGACCAGCCGCTCCGGCGCCACGCCACGCTTCTCGGCTTCGCGCTGCAGATTGACCGGCGCCACCTCGTTGACGCGATGGAGCCACAGCACCGACTCCGGCAGATCGCGCAACAGGCCCATCCAGACGTCGAACAGGACCGGCTCGATCTTGTAGGGCTGGTTGAAGGAGCAGAAGACGAAGCCGGTCTCGGGCAGACCATATCCCGCGCGCTTCGAGGTCCCGGGCGCGATCGGCTGCCGATCGTCGTTGGGTTGGAAGGTCTCGGGCAGATAGGCCAGCTGCTCGCTGTAATGGGGGGCCTGGTCGGGCGGCGTGACGATCTTGTCGGTCAGCAGGTAATCGAAGAAGTCGGCGCCGCTGCTGCCCGGATAACCCAGCCACCCCATCTGGATCGGCGCCGGGCGCAAGGCCGCGATCTCCAGCCGCGCACCCGTGGTGTGCAGCGTGAGGTCGATCAGGATATCGACCTCGTCCTTGGCGATCCGTTCGGCCGCCGCCCGGTGATCATGGTCGCGGACGTCGATGAAGGCATCGACCCCGTCGCGGACCCGCTCGCGCAAGGCGCTGCGATCCTCGGACCCTGTCGAATAGGCCCAGACCTTGAACTGGGACCGGTCATGCAGCTCGAGCGTGCGCACCAGCAGCTGCGAGACCGCATGATTGCGGAAATCGGTCGAGAGATAGCCCAGCTTGAGGCGCCGTCCGCCATCGCGGGGCCGCGCCGGCAGGACCAGCCTCGGCCCCGCCCGTTGCGCCGCCAGCCGGCTCATGGCTTCCGCGATGGCGCGGTTGCGGGCCGGATCTTCGGCGTGGGCGAGACTGAGGAAGGCCGCTTCGGCGGGCGCCTCGCCTTTCGCCAGCGCCTCGTCGGTCAAGGCATCGACCATCGGTTTGAGCCGCCGCGCTTCGTCCCAGTCGCAGCATTGCAGCGCCTGATTGAAGAGGCGCGGGATCGCCTGGGGGTGGCGGGGTGCCGCGACCAAAGCGCGCCGGAAGCAATCGGTCGCCTCGCTCATGCGTTTCAACTGCACCAGCGCGTCGCCCAGTGCCACCAGCGTGTCGGGATCTTCCGGGGCCACGGCCAGCGACGCCTTGAACGAGGCGATGGCGGCGTCGCGATCGTTGCGCAGCAGATGGGCCAAGCCGATGCCGCGATGCAGGCTGACGGCATCGCCGCCGGCCTCCAGCGCCAAGCGATAACGGCGGATCGCTTCCTCCCAAGCCCCCCGATCGAGCTCCAGGGTGCCGAGATTGAAATGCGCCGACGACGATCCCGGCTGCAGGGTCAGCGCCCGCTGCAAGGCGAGACGCGCCTCGTCGCCCCGGTTGCTGGCGCGCAAGGCCACGCCGAGATTGACCAGCGTATCGATATGATCGGGGCGCAAGGCGAGCGCGCGGGCGAAGGCCCGCAGCGCCCCGTCGCGGTCGCCGCCGGACAGGCGCAGATTGCCGAGCGTGAACTGCGCGTCCGCATTGTCGGGCGCCAGCGTGGCGACCGCTTCGGCTTCCGCCCGCGCTTCCGCATGGGCCTCCAGCGCGCGCAGGCTGCGCACCAGCATCAGCCGGCCGCCGACATGGTTGGGTGCCAGCTTCACGGCGGCCCCGAGATGGACCCGCGCCTCGGCATGGCGCTTCTGGCTGGCGAGGAGTGCGCCCAGATTGCGCCGCCCCTCGGCATGGTCGGGCGCCAGCTTGATCAGGCGCTGACTGGCGGCGATGGCGGTCGCCGTATCCCCGCTCGAGGCGGCCGCGGCCGCATAGAGATGCAGCACGTCGCGATTGTCCGATGCGATCTCGAGCAGGATCTTGCATTGGCGACAGGCATCGGCGGCGCGGCCTTCGGAGAAGGCCTTCACCGCCGAATCGAACAGGGCGGACGGATCGCCGCCGAGGGCTTTTCGTTCGGGCGGGGGCGTGCCGTTGGTCATCGTCTCGTCGCCTTGAACGCCGACAGCGATGCCAGCATCTCGCCGACCGGAGGCTTCCAGTCGCCGGGGCCGTTCTGGCGGAAGAGGCGGGCGCTCCGATACCAGGGGGTATCGCTGCGCCCGAGCATCCAGCGCCAGTCGGGGATGAAGGGAATCAGGATCCAGACCGGCCGATCGAGGCTGCTCGCCAGATGCGCGACCGCGGTGTCGACGCTGATGACCAGATCGAGCCCGGCGACGACGGCCGCGGTGTCGGCAAAATCGCCCAGCGCCGACTCCAGATCGAGGACGCGATCCTGCCAGCCATTCTCCGCGATCTCCCCGGCCGCCGGTCCCTTCTGCAGCGAGACAAAGGCGGCGTCGCTTCCTTCGATCAGGGGACGCAGCTGCGCCAGCGTCATGGAGCGATTCCGATCGTTGATGAATCCGGGATTGCCGCGCCAGACGAGTCCCACGCGCAGTCCCGGCAGTCCCTTCAGTCGCGGCGCCCAGCGCCCGATCAGGTCCGGCTTCGCCGCCAGGTTCGGCAGCCTAGGCGGGATCGTCGCGAGTGTCGTTTCGAACAGGATCGGCAAATCGAGCAGCGGCACGGCCAGATCGAATTCAGGCGGCGTCGAACCTTGCGGGACGATCGTTATGTCTTCGTGAAAGGGCTGAAACAAACCCGTGAGTGCGGGCGGGCATTCGAACAGGACGCGCCCGCCGCGGGCTGCCGCGAGCGGCAGGTAGCGGGCGAACTGGATGATATCGCCCAACCCCTGCTCCGGATAGACGAGCAGCGTCCGGCCGGCGAAATTCTCGCCCGCCCAGGCCGGCGCCGGATAGCGCCGCGCCAGACCGGCCTGGCGGTCGGTGGACCAGCGCGACCGATAGTCAGGCCAGCCCTCGGCGAAGCGGCCGAGCGTCAGGCGCATCAGCGAGATCGTCAGCCTGGCATCGATATTGGCCGGCTCCATGGCGAGAAGCTGCTCGAAATAGACGATGGCTTCCTCGAACCGGCCGCTGTTGCGGGCGAGCGTGCCCAGCCGATCCGCCAGACCGGGATCCAGCCGGGCGCGCGACAAGCGGTCGAGGATCGCGGTGGCCGCGGCCAGATCGCCGCGATCGACCGCCAGCAGCCCCTGCAAGGCGGTCACCTGGAGATTGTCGGGCGCCAGGGCCTGGGCGCGCACGAGACATTGGGTCGCTTCGTCGATCTGACCGAGACGGCCCAGCGCCGAGCCCAGATTCATCAGCGCATTGACGAAGTCGGGTCGGGCCGCCAGCGCGCGGCGATAGAAGGGAATCGAGTCGGAGATCGCCTCGCGCTTATGCAGGAGGCGCGCGAGGTTGTAAGCGCCGTCCGCGTGGTCGGGCTGGCGTTCCAGCACCGCCCGGTAGCGCGCCTCGGCCTCCTGCCGCCGGTCGGCGTTCTCGAGCATGGTCGCGAGCGTGAAATGGAAATCGGCATTGGCGGGTTGAAGTGCCACCGCGGCCGCCGCGGCCTCGACCGCCTCGGTGCGGTGGCCGGCGGAGCGCAATGCCACAGCGAGGTTGACGCGAAAGAGAGCGACGTCGGGTGCTAGCGCACAGGCGCGTCCGATCAGCCGCACGGCCTCCGGCGACGATCCCTGCTGCTCGCGGACCAGCCCCAGGAGATGCAGGGTCTCGGCATCGTCGGCGTGACGGGCCAGGCGCTTCTCATAGAGCCCGGCCGCCTCCTCGAACCGCCCGGCACGATGCAGCGCCAGGCATTGCTCGATCGAGGGCGCCTCGCCGGCAGCGCGGATTTCCTGATCGGAGCCGGACACCGACGCGGGGACGGGGCTCTCAGCTCTCGATGCGACGCAGATATTGGCCGACGAAATCCATGCCAACCAATTCGGCGTAGGCGTCGATGAGCTGCCGGGTGACGGGGCCCGGGATGGCGGTTTCCGCCACGGCGCGGCCATTGATGCTGTGCACCGGGCAGATGCAGAGACTGGTGGAGGTCAGGAACGCCTCGTCGGCGGTGTAGGCGTCGTAGAGGTCGATGTCGCGCTCCTGATGCGGGATCTTGAGCTTGGCCGCGAGCTCGAGCGTGACCGCGCGCGAGACGCCGGGCAGCACATAGCGCGATTGCGGCGTCATCACGATCCCGTCGCGCACCATGAAGAAGTTGCTGCCGGTGCCCTCGGCGATATTGCCGTCCGCATCCAGCAGGATCGCCCAGCCTTTCGGGTTGCGTTCGCGCACTTCGAGATCGCCCATGGTCAGGTTCAGATAATTGTGGGTCTTGGCGCGCGGGCTCAGCATGTCGGGCGCGGCCCGCCTGACCGAGGGCACCACCACCTCGATGCCGTCGCGGAACAGCGTGGCGCGCTGCTTCAGCGGCAGGGGCTTGCATTCGACGATCACCGTCGGCCGCGCCTCGCTGCTGACCGTCAGGTCGTCCGCCGGCACGCCGCGCGAGATGCGCTGGCTGACCCAGTAATCGTCGTCCTTGTCCAAGAGGTGTGTGTTGCGCGCGAACACATCCTCGGTGATCGCGCTCATTTCCTTGGGGCTCAAGCCCGGATCGATCTTGAGATAGCGCAGCGAGCGGTAGAGGCGGTCGAGATGTTCCTTGAGCCGGAAGATCTTGTGGCCGAAGGAACGGGCCGTGTCGAAGGCGGCGTCGCCGGCGAGGAAGCCGCGGTCGCGGAATGGAATCAGCACATCGCTCTCGGGCACGACCCGCCCGTTGAAATAGGCGACCCGTTCATTCGCCAAGGAGGTCATGGCCGCTCAGCTCCCATTTTTGATGGCCGGGGAGCCTATCATCCCCGACGCTATAATCACCGGGTCGGATCATAGGCGGCGGGTCGCGAGGCCGAAAGGCCCCGTGCCGGAGTGCCTCAGCCGGCGGGAACGAGTCCGGCGCGCCGGGGCGCCAGCGCCGCTTCCGTCGCGCCATGATGGGCGAGATCGGCGGGCAGCTCGCCCGACTCGATCAGGCCCTTGAGGCCCCGGGCCAGGGGCTCGGCCAGCATGATGCCGTAGCCGCCCTGTCCCGCGAGCCAATAGAACCCGTCGGCCAGCGGATCGGCGCCCACGACCGGGCTGTAATCGGCGACGAAGCTGCGCAGGCCCGCCCATTGATGCACCAGCCTGCGGACCTGAAGCGTCGTGGTGCGCTCGAGCCAATCCACCAGATGGGCGACATCCATCTCGTCGGGCTGCGCATCGCAGGGCGGCGAGGGTGTCTCGTCGCCGGGCGAGACCATCAGCCTTGTGCCGCTGTCGGGGCGGAAATAATGCTCGTTGCTGCAATCGTCGAGCGCCGGCCAGCCTGCGGGATCGCTGCCCGGCGGCAGATCGACCAGGATGGCGGTGCGCCGCTTGGGCACCAGACCGACCGGCGGCAAACCCGCCAGCGCCGCGACCTCGTCGGCCCAGGCGCCGGCGGCATTGACGAGGATGGGGGCGCTCGCCGCGACCTCGCCGGCGTTGATCTGCCAGGCGCCCTGGCGCCGCTCGATGCGATCGACCCGCGCATCGCAGACCAGCTCGCCGCCGCGGCGGCGAAACCCGGCGAGGAAGCCCTGGTGGATCGCCGCCACGTCCATATCCTCGATGTCGATCTCGTAAAGCGCGCGGGCGATCCCCTTGCGCCGCAGAATCGGCACCTGGCGAATCGCTTCTTCGGGCGTGATCTCGTGGATCTCATGGCCGGGGCCGGAGAGAGCCAGCCTCTCCTCGAAGCTCTTGATTTCCGTAGGGCCGGCGATGGCGATGGCGCCGCGCGGCTTGACCATCGCGTGCGCGGCGAATCCGGCGGGCGGTCGGTCGAGGAAAGGGCGGCCCGCCAGGATCAGGGCGCGCACCACGTCATTGCCATAGTTGGGCGTATAGAGAGCCGCCGAGCGGCCGGTCGAGTGATAGCCGGGCCGCGACTCCGCTTCGAGCATCAGCACGCGCCGTTCGGCGGCAAGCTCGTAAGCCGCTGCCGCACCCGAGATGCCGGCGCCGATCACGATGGCGTCGAAGGGTCGGGTCATGCGCGCGGGAACTCCGGGAAGGGCATCAGGCGGCGAACGCCACAGTGGCGCGTCGCGAGACGATATGGAAGCGCAGCGCCAGCAGAGCCATGGCGACGATCAGGCTGACGAAGAGTCCCCAGATCAGTCCGACCGTGCCCCAACCGGCAGTGAAGGCCAGTCCATAGCAGAGCGGGACCCCCACCAGCCAGAAGCTCAATCCGGCGATCAAGGTCGGCATGGTGGCGTCGGCGGCACCCCGGACCGCACCGGTCAGCACGCCCTGGGCGCCGTCGGCGAGGATGAACCAGGCGGTGATGGTCATGAGCTGCAAGGCCAGGGCCTGGACATCGGTCTCGTCGCTGTAGAACCCGACCACCCATCCCGGCGCCAGGGTGAGGATCAAGGTGGCACCGATCATCGAGGGGAACACCAGCCCGGCCCCCACCCATCCGGCGCGCGCCAGCCCGACCGCGTCGCGGCGGCCATGGGCGTTGGCGACGCGCACCGCCGTCGCGGTCGAGAGGCCGAGCGCCAGCATGTAGATGAGCGCGTTGAAATTGAGCACGATCTGATAGGCCGCGAGCGAGGTCTCGCCCAGCCAGCCGGCGAAGGTCGCGGCGGCCATGAAGGCCGCGGCCTCGAACCCCACGCTCAACGCCAGCGGCGCGCCCAGCCGGATCATCGCGCCGATCTGCCCGAAGGTTCCCTTGAGCGGCGCCCAGATCCCGAAGCGCGCATGATCGCGCATCGTGAGCGCGTAAATCGCCAGCGCCACGAACATCAGCCAGCGCGTGATCGAGGTCGCGAGCACGGCCCCTTCGGCGCCCATCGCCGGTAAGCCGCCGTGACCGCCGATCATCAGCCAGTTGAGGCCGGCATTGGCGACATTGGCGAGGATGGTGACGATCATGCCGGGCCGTGGCCGGCTGACACCCTCGAGAAACCCCGAGGTCGCCACATAGAGCATGATGCCGGGCATCCCGATCGCCCACATCATCAGCACCTTGCCCCCGGCGGCGGCCAGGACCGGTTCCTGCCCGAGCATCAGCAGCAGCCCTTCGCCATGGGCCAGGATCAGCGCGTCGACCAGGCCGATGCCGCCCCCGAGCATCAGCGCCAGGCGCCAGATCCGCCCGCAGAGCGCCTGCCGGCCCGCCCCGTCGGCCTGGGCGGTCAGCACCGTGGCGCCAATCAGAAGGCCGAATCCGACCGACAGCAGCAGCATCTGGGGGGCGAAGGCGATGGCGTAATGCGCCAGCTCCTCGCCACCGGCCTGGCCGACCATCACCGTGTCGACCGTGATCATCACCACCAGCCCGGCCCGGGCCAGCATGACCGGAAGGGCGAGTGCGACCGTGCGTCGCACGTGATGGCCGATTCCGTGGTCTGCGATGGAGGCCGGCGGCCCCGCTAGGGTTTTGTTGGCTATCGAATCAATCAACTGCGGGGGCCTGCTATCAAATGGCTGTAGCCGCCAAATTGCTGCAAATGCAGGGCGAACTTAACCACGGTTTAAACGGGTCCGAGGGATACAGGAACTCCCGAAGGATCACCAGAATGGCCAGCACCGCCGCCGTTGCCCGAGATTCCCGACCCCCCTTCAAACAGCGCTTCAAGGCGTGGTGGGAAGGCGTGGATCTCGACGACGTGGCGCCGAGCGAGACGGTCAAGCTGGCACCCGGCCAAAAGGACACGGTCCGCCGGGGCAAGAGCGACAAGAAGCCTGCCTTCGAATGGGAGACGCCGCGGATCAGGGTGCTGCAGACCATCTGGGGTCCCGGCTGCGCCGTGCCGGGCGACAAGGATTTCTGCCTGTGGCTGGCCAAGCCCTGTGGCCTCGACCCCACCATGACGGTCGCCGAGCTGGGCGCCGGCCTGGGCGGCTTTACCCGCGCCCTGCACCAGGAGTTCGGCCTCTGGATCACCGGCTTTGAAGAGGATGCGGAATTGGCCCGTGCCGCCATGGAATATTCGGTCATGGCGGGCCTGGGGAAGAAGGCGCCCATCTCGGTCTTCGCTCCCGAAATGCTGGAGCTGAAGGAAAGCGCCTATGACTGTATCTTCTCGCGCGACATCTTCTACGGGGTCAAAGACAAGAACCGGATGCTCCAGACCGTGGAGAAGGCGCTGAAGCCCCGCGGCCAGCTGCTCTTCACCGACTTCGTGCGCACCGGTTCAACCACCGAGATGCGGCCGACCTACATGGCCTGGCAGCCCGGCGAACCGGTGACTGCCGACCCCTGGACCGTCCAGAAATACCAGACCGCCTGTGCGGAACGCAGGCTGGATCTGCGGGTCAGCGAGGACATCACCAAGCTGGTGCGGACCAACGTCATCAAATGCCTGGCCGACCTGCTCGACAAATCCGAGATCTTGAAAAGCGATCCGCGGATGGCCGAGCCCTTGACCCAGCATGTCGCCCTCTGGACCCGCCGGGTGGGCGCCATCGACAGCGGCGATATCGGTTTCTTCCGCTTCCATGCCTTCAAGACCGGCGTCGATAAAATGCTGTCGGATTGGTAGTTTAGGGCCGACCGACCGCCGCACCCCGCGACGGTTGACAGGCCTCGGCGGCCCCACTATGTTCCGGCGCTTCGCGCGGTACCGGAAGGCCCGAAAGGACCTAGCGGAATTGCGCCTCCTGAAACCTCGAGACGTTGCCTAGCAAGGACCGCCATCATGAAGGTCGTCAATTCGCTGAAGTCGGCCAAGAAGCGCCACAAGGACTGCCGCATCGTCCGGCGCAAGGGGCGCGTCTATGTCATCAACAAGACCAACCCGCGGTTCAAGGCCCGCCAGGGCTGATCCGCCGCGCTCCGTCCGGGGCGCCGGTCTCGCAGGTTCCACGATCTTGGACTGACTCGCACGGCCGCATCAGCGGCCGTTGTCGATTCCGGCTGGCTTGCGGCACAGCGCTGCTGAGGCCAGAGTGCCGGGTACGGTCAGAAGCGGAACGCCCCTCATGTCCCTGAAGATGCCGGAGCCCGATCAGGCCACGATTCGCCGTCGCCGCGACATCGCGGCGGCGCTCGGCAAGATTTTGCCGGCGGACGCGATCGTGGTCGAGGAATCGATGCGCCGCGTCTATGAGAGCGACGGGCTCAGCGCCTACAGGCAGCTGCCCTTGCTGGTGACCCTGCCACGCACGACGGCCGAGGTCGCCGCGGTTCTCGCTTTCTGTCATCGCGAAGGGATCAAGGTGGTGCCGCGTGGCGCCGGCACCAGCCTCAGCGGCGGTGCCTTGCCGCTGGCCGACGGGATCCTGCTCGGCATGGCGCGCTTCAACCGCGTGCTCGATATCGATCCGGCCAATCGCTGCGCCGTGGTGCAGCCGGGTGTCACCAATCTCGCCATCAGCGACGCGGTCAAGGCACTCGGCTTCTATTACGCGCCCGATCCCTCGAGCCAGATCGCCTGCACCATCGGCGGCAATGTCGCCGAGAATTCGGGCGGGGTTCACTGCCTCAAATACGGCCTCACCACCAACAATGTGTTGGGCGTCGAGATGGTGCTGATCGACGGCACCGTGATCCGGCTCGGCGGCAAGCATCTGGACGCGGCCTGCTACGATCTCCTGGGCGTGGTGATCGGCTCGGAAGGGCTGCTCGGCGTCGTGACCGAGGTCACGGTGCGCATCCTGCCGCGCCCCGAGACCGCCTGTGCGCTGCTGGTCGCCTTCCCCACGAACGAGCAGGCCGGCAATTGCGTCTCGGCGGTGATCGCCGCGGGCATCGTTCCGGCGGGCATGGAGATGATGGACCGGCTGGCGATCCATGCCGCCGAGGATTTCGTCCAAGCCGGCTACCCGCTCGATTGCGAGGCGCTGCTGATCATCGAGCTCGATGGGCCGCGGGCCGAGGTCGACGAGCTCAAGGCGCGGGTCGAGGCGATCGCGCGCGAGCGCGGTGCCAGCTCCATCTCCGTCAGCCAGACCGAGGAGGAGCGGCTGCGCTTCTGGGCCGGCCGCAAGGCGGCCTTCCCCGCCGTGGGCCGCATCTCGCCCGATTATTACTGCATGGACGGCACCATTCCGCGCCGCGAGCTGCCGCGCGTGCTGACCGAGCTGCGGCGCATGTCGGAGCATTATGGCTTGCGCTGCGCCAATGTCTTCCATGCAGGCGATGGCAATCTCCATCCTCTGATCCTCTACGACGCCAACAAGCCGGGCGAGCTGGAGCGGGCGGAGGCCTTTGGCGCCGACATCCTCAAGCTCTGCGTCAAGGTCGGCGGCGTGCTCACGGGCGAGCATGGGGTCGGCGTCGAGAAGCGCGACCTCATGGGCGTCATGTTCAACGAGGCCGATCTCGCCCAGCAGCAGCGCCTCAAATGCGCCTTCGACGAGGGAGGCCTGCTCAATCCCGGCAAGGTTTTCCCCGAGCTGCATCGCTGCGCCGAGCTGGGCCGGATGCATATCCATGCCGGCCAATTGCCCCATCCCGATCTGCCGCGATTCTGATTCCCCATGATCGAGACGATCAGGCCCCTGAGCATCGAGGAGCTGCGCGCCGCCGTGGCCGGTGCGGCCGAGCGCGCGATTCCGCTCGAGATCCTGGGCCGCGGCAGCAAGCGCGAGCTGGGACATCCGGTCGAGGCGCAGGCCGTGATCGACATGTCGCGGCTCGCCGGTATCCAGCTCTATGAGCCCGACGAGCTGGTGCTCAAGGCCGGCGCGGGGACTTCGCTCGCCGAGATCGAGGCGGTGATCGCGCAGCGCGGCCAGATCCTCGCCTTCGAGCCGCCCGACCTGGCGCCGCTCTATGGCGGGGCGGCCGGCAGCGGCAGCATCGGTGGGGCCATCGCCTGCAATCTCGGCGGTCCGCGCCGTCTCAAGGCCGGCGCCGCGCGCGATCATTTCCTGGGATTCGCCGCGGTATCGGGCCGGGGCGAGGTCTTCAAGGCCGGCGGGCGCGTGGTCAAGAACGTCACCGGCTACGATCTGCCGAAATTACTCGCGGGCTCGCATGGCACGCTCGCCGCCATGACCGAGATCACGGTGCGCGTCCATCCGGCGCCCGAGACGACGCGCACGCTGATGCTGGTCGGGCTCGGTGATGCGCGCGCGATCGAGGCGATGGCGGTGGCGCTCGGCAGCCCGCATGAGATTTCCGGTGCCGCGCATCTGCCGGCGGGCGAGGCGGGGTTGAGCGCGGTCGATCGCGTGGCCGAGACCGGCGGTGGTGTCACGGCGCTGCGCGTCGAGGGCCCGCCCGCCTCGGTCAGCTATCGGGTCGGCGCGCTGGCGGCCTGGCTCCAGCAATTCGGCGTTCAAACGCTTATTCTCGAGCCTGCCGAATCCGCGACCTTCTGGCGCGAGATCCGCGATGTGAGCAGTTTCGCCGCTTCACGCCTCGATCCGCGCATGCCGCTCTGGCGGATCTCGGTCGCGCCCAGCGAGGCGCCTCGCGTCGTGGCCGCGATCCAGAGTGCGCGGCCGGGTGCGCGTCATCTCTATGATTGGGGTGGCGGCCTCATCTGGCTGGCGCTGCCCCACGCGCCCGACGCCCATGCGGCCCTTGTGCGTGGCGCGTTGCAAGGCCAGGACGGTGCGCCCGCGGGCCATGCGACCTTGATCCGCGCCGAGCTCGCCGTGCGCCGTTCGGTGCCGGTGTTCGAGCCGGAAGCGCCGGCGCTCGCGGCCTTGAGCCGGCGGGTCAAGGCGTCGTTCGATCCGCTCGCCATCTTGAATCGCGGACGGATGGGTTAGGAATCGATGCAGACCCACTTCACCCTCTCGCAACTGGCCAATCCGGACAACGAGGCCGCTGAGAAGATTCTGCGGACTTGCGTCCATTGCGGCTTCTGCCTCGCCACCTGTCCCACTTATGTGCTGCTGGGCGACGAGCTCGACAGCCCGCGGGGCCGGATCTATCTCATCAAGGACATGCTGGAGAACGACAAGCCGGCGGATCGGGACACGACGCTCCATATCGACCGCTGCCTCTCCTGCCTCTCCTGCATGACGACCTGTCCGTCGGGCGTGCATTACATGCATCTGGTCGACATCGCGCGTGCCCATATCGAGGAGACCTATGAGCGTCCGCGCGGCGACCGGCTGATGCGCGCGGGCCTGCGCTGGCTGTTGCCGAAGCCTTATCTGTTCGGGCCGGCCCTGGTGCTGGGCGCCCTGTTCAAGCCCTTGCTGCAGCGTCTGCCCGGCCGGTTCAAGGCGCTGGCCGACATGATCCCGGCGCGCCGGCCGCGCCCGGCGCGGGCCGCGACGGCGCCAAGCCTCGATCGCGCGCGGATGACCGGCGGCGTGGCGCGCAAACGCGTCGCCATGCTGGGCTCTTGCGTGCAGCAGGCGATGGCGCCCGAGATCGACCGCGCGACCGAGCGGCTGCTGGCGCGCCATGGCGTCGAGCTCGTGCCGTCACCGGGATCGGGCTGCTGCGGGGCGCTCGCCCATCATCTGGGCGCGGAGGAGGAGGCGCTGGCGCGCGCGCGCCAGAACATCGCCGCCTGGGAGCGCGTGATCGCCGCGGGCCCGCTTGACGCGATCCTTGTCACGGCATCGGGCTGCGGCACGGTGATCAAGGATTACGGCTTCATGCTGCGGACCGACCCGCTCTGGAAGGACCGCGCGGCCGCGATCAGCGCGCTCACGCGCGACATCACCGAATTCATGGCCGAGCTCGGCCTCGATATGAGCGCGCCGGCACCCGACTATCAGCCGGGCCTCGATGTCGCCTATCACTCGGCCTGCTCGATGCAGCATGGCCAGAAAGTGAAGCGTCCGCCGGTGGACCTGCTGTCGGCGGCGGGCTTCGCGGTCAAGGAACCGGCCGAAGGGCATCTCTGCTGCGGCTCGGCCGGCACCTACAATCTGCTCCAACCCGAGATCGCCTCGCAGCTCGGCCAGCGCAAGGCCGGCCATCTGGCCGCCACAGGTGCCGCCATCGTCGCCACCGGCAATATCGGCTGCATGGTCCAGATCGGCCGCTTCGGGAACCAACCCGTGCTGCACACGGTGGAGCTGCTGGATTGGGCCACGGGCGGGCCGAAACCGGCGGGGTTGCCGTAAACGCAATTTGTCCCTTCCCCCGTCTCGGGGGAAGGCTAGGAAGGGGTAGACGCGATCGACAGCGCGGCGGCCCCCTCCTTAATCCTCCCTTGAAGGGGGAGGAGACAGAATGGCGGTTACTCCTCCGCCAACCCCTTCAGCATCCGGCGCGTGACGTCTTCCCCGCGTTCCCACGCCGCGTTCTTCCAGTCGTCATGGTCGGGATAAAAGGCGGCGCGGATTTCCTGTTTGATGGCGCGGCCTTCGGGCGAATCGAGCTTGCCATGGACATGGAGCCAGTTGTCGGCGCGCACGGCGTCGATCATCGCCTTCAAGGGCAGCGTGCCATATTCGAGCGTGACGCCGCTGAGCGTGATGCCGGGCATGGCGCGCTCGATGCCGGTCAGCGTGTCGCCGGTCAGGACCGAGGATGAGGAATCGCCGCTGGCATAGGAGGTCGCCTCGCCGCCGAACCAGTCCTCGATGCGCGCGAAGGCCGGCAGGCCCGGCGCATGGCCGTTCATGATCTCGCCATAGCCATAGGGTCCGAGCCCGCTATGGAGATCGATCACCGCGACCTGGCGCGCCTCGTGCGCGATCTCGCCCGCGAGCCGGGTCAGGACCTGGTTCGACCAGCTCGGTGCCAGGCCGCCATAGAACACGCCCTCGGCATGGACGTACTGGCCCGCCGTGATCGCGGCCTGCAGCGCCGCATCGCCATGCTGCGAGCCATAGGCATAGAGCCGCTCGTCGGCTTCCTGGCGCTGCCCGGCCGTCCAGGAACGCGGGCAGATGAAATTCCTGAGTTCCTCATAGGCGCGGTTATGCGGATGGGGCCGTGCGTGATCGACGAAATTCCGGTTGAGATCGATGTTGCTTTCGTTGGTGCGCCGCAGCCAGGCGAAGCCGAAGGGATTGAGCGCATGGAGCATGATGACGCCGACGCCGTCAGGCAGCCTGCGCAGGACACCGCTCTCGAGCAGCCCGACCTCGATGCCGGATCCCAGAAACCCTTCGACGCCGTGGGTTCCCGACTTGATCAGCAGGATCCGCTCCGCCCGCTCGGGCCCGAACCGCGCGATGTCGGTGAAGAGCGCTTCGCCGCCCGGCCCGCTCGCGGGATTTTGATGAGAGGTCAAGCGGCCGCCGGTGGCCTTCGCCGCGGCCAGGAACTTGCCGCGCGCCTCGGCGTAGTGGACTGAAAAGTAAGTCGATGCGGCCAAAACCGGTCTCCGGAAAGGGGCAGGGTGGGCGCCACTTTCGACCAGCGGTGCGGACCCGGCAAGGGCTCTTGCCGCCGTTGGAGCGGAGGCTGTCGAGGGCCATACTCAATGACAGGGAGATCGGATTCACGAGGCGCCCGACCATGACAAGCCGTTCATTATCCAACCGGTTCAGGACATTGCGGCGTTGCGTGGTGGCCCTGGGGTTGCTCGTCGCGGTCGCGCTGATGACGCCCGGCGCGGCATTCGCGGACCAGAAGGATCCGCGCCTGCCGGAACTGTTCGATCTGCTCAAGAAGGCGCCCGATCCCGGTGCCGCGCAGCAGGTCGAGGGGTTGATCTGGACCTTGTGGTTCCATTCCGACAATCCCGAGGTGCTGAAGCTGATGAACACCGGCGTTGCCGCCATGTCCGCCTCGGATTTCAAGATGGCGATCGACGCCTTCACGCAAGTGACGCAGATCGCGCCCGATTTCGCGGAAGGCTGGAACAAGCTCGCGACGGTTCACTACCTGACCGGCGATTATCGGGATTCGTTGGACGAGATCGGCCATACGCTCGAGCTCGAGCCGCGCCATTTCGGCGCCCTCTCCGGGCTGGGCCTGGTCCAGGTCGAGCTCGACCATACCGAACAGGCGCTCGACGCCTTCGAGCGGGCGCTCGAGGTCTATCCCCTGATGCAGGGGGCCCGCATGAACGCCGACACGCTGCGCAAGCAGCTGCAGGATAAATCGATCTAGCCGGCGTTCCGCCGCCCGATTCGCCCGGAAAGAATTCCCCGCTCAATCTTGCCGCGATCGCGCCACGCATGTCACACTCCGCGCCTTGTTCTGGAGTTGAATCATGCGTCCTTTCTGGATCGCGTTTGCCCTGATTGCGTTCTGTGTCACCCCTCGAGCGGAGGCCGCCGACGTGCAGACGATCCTGACCCAGCGTCTTCAAGGCTATTACGACGCGCAGAAGGCGGGCGACATCGACAAGGCGCTCGGCTTCTTCGCCAAGGAGCAGCAGAAGCTCTTTCGCGGCGAGATCGGCGACGATCCCGACAAGCGCAAGATGGCGTCGGACTGGATGCAGAAGACGGCGCCGAAGAGCTTCACGGTCCAGAAGGTGACCGAGGACAAGGCCGCCCACACCGCCAGCCTCTATACCGTCAACGAGATGCTCGACGACGAAGGCAAGCTCGCCCATGTCGAGATGCAGACCGACTTCGTCAAGGAGGGCTCGGTCTGGGCCATCACCGGCACGATCTTCGGGATGAATCTCGATGCGATCAAACGCGCCAACAACGACGACCCCGAACCCGCCGATGCCTATGACGACAGCACGTCGCTCAATATCGGCGGCCCGATCCGGCGCGTGGCGTTCGAGAAGGATTACACGCTGATCGTCATCCGCGTGCTGGACGAGGAACATGACCTGTTCCTGCCGCCCAAGGCCAAGCTCAAGGCCATGGGCATCGACCCGGCCAAGCTGACCGAAGGCACCATCGTCAGCGGCGACGGCGCCACCAGCCGCAACGACGAGTTCAAGCACCGCATCGATTCGCTGGAGATCCAGCAGGACTCAGCAAACTGAATTTCCGCTGATCGCCGGCGTCACTTTGCCGGCACCGCCGCCTTGACCGAGGCCGTCATGCCGCGACCCAGCGGCACCAGCCGGACCTCGATGCCATGGACCGCCGAGCTCTCGCCCATGTCGCTCTTCTGGCCAGGATTGAGGCTGTTGATGTTGGCGTGACTTCCGCTTTGCGCCTTGGGCCAGCGGCTCTTCGAGCCCAGCAACACGCCGGGCGGTATCAGCGCCGCCACCTCGACATTCATCTCCAGCCGCCCGGTCTCGTTCTCGAGTCGCACGCGATCGCCGGTCTCGATCCCGAGCCGCGCCGCATCCTCCGGATGGATCGTGATCCGCTCCGGCCCCATCTTCGTCTGGATCGCCGGATCGTTGCCGTAGGTCGAATTCATCAGCCAGGGCGAGGCGGGCGACAGCAGGCGGTAATGGCCGGCCGCCGGTCGCGGATCGACGGTTGCCTGCGGAGCCGCCGGATGACCGTCGGCCGCGGCCGACGGGCTGGCGATCTCAATCTTGCCGGAAGGGGTCGGGAATTTGCCGTCGGCGAACTGCGAAACGGGCTGTTCCCAGACGTCGACCGTCGCTTTCGCTTTTAGTTCGCCGAAGCCGCCGGCGACGCCACAGGCTTTGGCGATGCGATCGAGGATCGGCGCGTCGGACTCGGTGAGCGCCGGTTCGCTATAGCCCATCGCGGACGCGAGGCGGCGGAAGATCTCCTGATTGGGCAAGGCCTCGCCCATGGGCGCGATCGCGCCAACCTGCGCCGACAGGGTCAGGTCGAAATAGGAGGAGACGATGTCGTCGAACTCGAGGAAGCTCGCCGCCGGCAGCACGATATCGGCGAGCTCGGCGCTGTCGGTGCGGAAGAGATCGATGACGACCGTGAAGAGATCCTCGCGCTTGAGCGCGCGATGCAGCCGCGCCTGGTCCGGATTGGAGGCGGCGATATTGATGTTCCAGCAGATCAGCGCCTGGATCTTGTCGGGCGCCTCGAGCGTCTCGCAAAGATCCATATGGCTGACGGCATGGCGCGGACGCGTACGCAAATCCGCTCCCTCGATATCCCCGCCATCGACGCCCTTGCGGGCGCCGCCATTGAGGAAGAGGAAGCCGGCACCGGGCTTGCCGAGATTGCCGGTCGCCGGCGGCAGGAGGCCCACGGCGCGGAAGATGTTGCCGCCCAGCGGCTGGCGGCAAAGGCCCTGGCCCAGCCAGAGCAGCGACGGCCCGCGCCCATAGATGCGCGCCGCCTGCTCGATCAGCGCGGCCGGCACGCCGCTCTGCGCCTCGCCCCAGGCGGGCGTGCAGGCATCGAGCTGCGTCTCGATCTCTTCCCAGCCGATGCTGTTGCGCGCGAGATAGTCACGATCGAGCAGTCCCTCGCGCCGGATCACATGCAGCATGGCGAAGGCCAGCGCTGCGTCGCTGCCGGGGAAGGGCTGCAGATGGAGATCGGCCTCGGCCGCGGTCGCATGACGGACGGGATCGACCACGATCACCTGGCCCGGCGCTTCCTTGAGCCAATGCTTGTGCGCATGCGGCGCCGAATGGGACGGGTTGGCGCCCCAGAGCATGATGCAGGCGGCCTCCTTGGCCATGCGCGGATCGAAGCCCAGGCCCGAGGTCCCATAGAGATAGCCGAAGGCGACATGGGCCGAGAGATTGCAGATCGAATCCGGCTCGACCTCGCTGGCGCCGAGCTTGTTGAAGAAGCGCATCGGGAAGGCCGTCGCCAGCAGCGAGCAGGTGCCGGTGTAGTGGCAATGAAAGATCGGCTCGGGACCGCTCTTGGCGACGATGCCCTTGAGCCGGCCGGCGACGATCTCGAGCGCTTCCGCCCAGGAGATCGCCTGGAACTCGCCTTCGCCCTTGGGGCCGACGCGCTTCAGCGGCTGCATCACCCGCTGGCGGGGATCGCGCCAGGCGCCGTTATAGGCGATCGCGCATTTGCCGCAGAGGGCACCGCGGCTCACCCGGTGGTCGGGATCGCCCAGCACCTTCACATGGTCGCCCCGCCGCACCACCGCGATGCCGCAGGCGTCGTAGCAATCGCGCGGGCAGGTGGTGCGGATGATGGTCTTTTCGCCGGCCATGGAAGGGCCCTCTCCTGCCGCTTCGCCGTCTTTTTGGGCGGCAATACGAGTCTAGGGGTTGAAGGGCCATGGCGGCAAGCCGCCTCGCCATGCGGGCGCTTCTCGACTAGACTCGCGGGCATCCTCCCAAGCGGTTCGCGATTGGCCTGATTTTCCAAGGCGCCGCACGCATCCCCAGCATCCGGCCCGTCCTGATCCCTCATGACCCGCGATCCAAATCCTGAGCGCAAGACGCTGATCGGCGCCCTTTATGCGCTGGGCTGCTTCTGTCTCTGGGGCCTCAACCCGGTCTATTTCAAGACGGTCGCCTCGGTGCCGGTGATCGAGGTGCTGGCGCACCGGGTGGTCTGGTCGGTGCCGTTCCTCGTCATTCTGGTCGCCCTGGCGCGGCGCTGGCCGCATGTGGCCGATGTGCTGCGAAACCGGCGCGCCCGCTCGATCCTGATGCTGACGGCGCTGATCCTCGCCACCAACTGGTCGCTCTATATCTGGGCGGTGGCGAGCGCGCAGATCGTCCAGTCGGGCCTCGGCTATTACATCAATCCGCTGGTCAACATGCTGCTGGGCACCTTCGTGCTGCGCGAGCGGTTGCGACCCTGGCAATGGGCGGCGGTGGGCCTCGCCAGCGCCGGCGTGCTCAATCTCGCCCTCGCCTATGGCCAGTTCCCTTGGCTCGCGCTCAGCCTGGCGGTGACCTTCGGTGTCTACGGGCTGTTGCGCAAGATCGTGGCGGCGGAGAGCCTCGACGGGCTGATGGTCGAGACGCTCCTCCTGCTGCCCTTCGCGCTGGCGCTGCTGATCTATCTCGCGGTCATCGGCGCCGGCAGCTTCGGCATGGTCTCGAGCCATCTCGATTTCATGCTGATGCTGGCGGGACCGGTGACCGCGGTGCCGCTGCTGCTGTTCGCGGCCGCCGCGAGGCGATTGCGCCTGGCGGCGCTGGGCTTCTGCCAGTATCTCTCGCCCACCTTGCAACTGCTGTTGGCGGTCGTCGTCTATGGCGAGCCCTTCACTCAGGCGCATCTGGTGACGTTCGGCTGCGTCTGGGCCGCGATCGCGATCTACAGCGTGGACTCGCTACGCGCGCGGCGGTGAGGGAAAGAGCGCTCGTCGCTTTATTTTTCCTCTCCCCCTCCCGTCTTCAGGAGGGGGAGAGATGCTATGGGACGCGCTCCATCGGTTGGTTTTGCAACACCAATGGGTGCATCACTTCGCCGCCCACCCCATAGCATCTCTCCCCGCTGACGCGCGGAGAGGGTGCATCTTCCGAATCCCGAGAGACGAATGAAGGAGTGGGAGGGGACCTACTTCTTCTTCGGCTGCCGGAACTCCAGCGTCGCGCCGGGTGGGCGTCCAGGTGTGTGCAACTTCGAAACGCGCATCGACCTTCTCCAGATGGAAGAGGATGAACTTGCTGTGCTTGTCGTAAACTCAAGTCGAGTTGGGCCGGCCGATCACCACTCAGCTCGATGCTTACGGGCGGACCATTCGCGAGAGCCGTACACTCGGGGCGGCGACCATCTCGGTCTCCTACCAGTACGATTTGTTGGGCCGGCGGATCGGCATCACGGACAATGCCGGCAACCAATGGACCTACACTTATGATTCCCTGAACCGGAAAACAGCGACTTCCGATCCCGATCTCGGCAGTTGGGCCTACCAATATGACAATGCCAACCGGTTGATGCAGTCGACCGACGCCAAGGGACAAATCACCCGCTTCACCTATGATCGTCTTGGACGCATGCTGACCAAGACGGTGCTCTATGGCACCCCCCAGGCCGCAACCACGACCGACACCTATGACGAGGCGCGCGCCGGCTTCTACAATGTCGGCCAGCTTACGACGGCAGCCAACGCCGCCGCGACGATCCGCTACAATTACGACCAGGCCGGCCGGCTGACGAAGCAGGACTACGTCCTGAGCAGCACGACTTACACCATCACCCAGGGCTTCGACGCCGGCGATCGGTTGCTGTGGCGGCTATATCCCGATGGCGACAGCGCCGGCTCGGCCGCGAGCCCGCTTCTCTATGATGCCGCCGGTCGCCTCAAATCCGTGCCGGGGCTCGTTACGACCACGGTCTATAACGCCCGCGGCCAGACCACGAGCCTGACCCGCGCCAACGGCGTGGTGACAACTTATACCTACCAGGACTCCCGCGGCTGGCTCACGGACATCGATGCGCTGGCTGGATCGACCGTTCTGCAGGACATCAATTACGCCCGTAACGCGACGGGCCGCATCGGCACCACCACCTCGAGCGTGACTGGGGAGAGTTGGACTTACGGCTACGACAATCTGGATCGGCTGCTCACCGCCACCAATACCAACACGCCAACCCTGACCCAGACCTTTACCTACGATACTGTCGGCAATCTCACCTCGAACTCGCTGATCGGGACCTACACTTATCCGGCGACGGGATCGCCAAGGCCCCACGCCGTGACCTCGACTCCGCTGGGGGCCTACGGCTACGACGCCAATGGCAGCATGACGACAGCGCCGGGTGATACGCTTACCTACGATGGCGAGAACCGTCTCATTTCGGTCAACAGCGTTCAGTTCGTATACGGCCCCGACGGGGCGCGCCTGAAGAAGATCAATGGCGCCACCACCACGATCTATCTGGGCGCCGACATCGAGATCGCCGGCTCGACTACCACCAAGTATCTGCCGGGCGACGCGAGACGAGCCGGCCTTGGCACCACCGACTGGGTCCATCGTGACAATCTAAGCTCGTTCCGGGTCGAGACCGGTAACACCGGCGCCATTGCTTGGCGCGCGAACTATCGACCCTATGGTGAGCGGCTAGTGTCAGTTTCGGGTGTAGCCGAGAGCAAGAGTTACATCGGTGAACGTCTCGACGACGAGACCGGGTTGCTCTACCTCAACGCCCGTTATTACGACCCGGTCCTAGCTCGGTTCGTCCAAGCTGATCCGTCGGATCCTAGCCAGCCCAGCGTTGGACCCAATCGCTATGCATATGCGTTGGGCAATCCGATTGGCGCGATCGATCCGTCGGGGCTGATGTCAGGTACTCCTGCACCACCCGCCTTCCAGATCAACATCATCCTGCCCAGCTATTGGCAGTACACGCATATGGCTCTTCCGGAGGTTCCAGTCGGGAGTTCCGGTTTCGGGTTCGGTTATCTGGATGGCGTCCAGGCAAATTCTGGGAGCTGGAGTCTGAGTGCTCTGGGGCAAGGTCTTGTGTCTTCGTTCTCCGATTTCTTGGGATCTCCCAGCCATTATTTCGGCGTGACGATACCAGTTCAAATCGGTAACGGATTGAGTGGCTGCGGTGCTCTGTGTGATCCGGCCTTTCAGATGTCGATTGGGGATGTTCCCGGTGCGGCTCTATTTCAGGGGCTGCGTGCCTTCGCTGCGCTTGGACGTGCGGGAGAAGGCACTCTTCTGGATGCGAGCCTGATACGATACAGCCAGAGAAGTGTGGGCTCCGACTGGGCAGAAATAGCAAGCTCCATGGAATCAGTGGGTTGGCAAGGTAAAGCTATTGATGTCGTTCGTATGCCTGACGAACTCTTGACGTCGCTCGATAACACCCGTCTCCTTGCAGCTCAGGAGACTGGAACCAACGTACTTGCAAATATCAGGAACTTTTCTGATCCAATCGGTGATGTGGTAGGGAGATTCTCGAATCGCTTCGGTGTGCCAGCGACATGGGGCGATGCCGTGACATTTAGGATACAGAACCAAGGCGCCCTGTTCAGCGAAACGTATCCGATGGGTTCGCCGTTTACTGGAGCTCCATGACTGGGTGGAATCGGATGCGCATAATCGATGGCGAGGTTAGAAATGACAGAAGAATGGTTGGAACCGTGGCGCCGCGTTAGCGATGAACAGCAACGCTTGAATTTAGAGGCGGAACTCGAAAAGGAAATTTGTGAAGGCCATGTGCTTTCAGGCTTGCCTCGACATGTCCTTGCAAAGAGAGACGATCAGGACGACGTCCTCGTCTCCTTGGAGAACGGAGAAAATGGTCGCGTGGCGGAGGTACACTTGACCTGGTCAAGCAGCAAGGAAATGGACACAAGATGGCCGAGGACCCTGCTGTTTAATTCTATCGGAGAGTGGCGAATCGCGAGAATGAAATCTATGTACGAAGAATCAGATTCGGCGTAGTGCTGGTGTATTTCCAAATTCCGCAGGCAGTAAACTCAGTTACCAGCCCGTCAGTGAACCGCGCCGGGTTTGCCGGAGGCTCCAACTCCTGAGAGGATGGAGCCATGACAAGCAAGACGACGAACAAGTTTTCACCCGAGGTCCGGGCCCGTGCGGTTCGGATGGTTCTGGATCACGCGAGCGAGCACCCCGCGCCATGATCGAGAGCTCACCCATATTCCTTCGGATTCCCGCCGCGGGCAGCTTCCTGCCCGAGCGGGCTTCACGATCCGAGGTGGCGATGACCCGCCGCATCCCATGGCTGCCATGCCGAGGGAGAGAATGGGCTCGCCACGTCGGAGCCTCGCTGCCGATGCGCATGGCTGCATCATGGTTCGGGTCCTCAGCGGCCCACCGAATACAAGGTTGTGGCGCGAGGTCTCGCGCCCGGGCACCGGCTCCCCTCGGATCACCAATCACGGAGACCCAAATGATCTTGACAGAGCCCACAGTCGCTCACCCTGCCCTCTCCCCCGCTATGCGGGTGGAGAGGAAAGAGGAGAAGAGCGCGTCTCTATCCATCCACCCAGGCGATGCGCAGCACGTTGGTCGATCCCGGCGTGCCGAAGGGAACGCCCGCGGTCACCACCAGCCGCTGGCCCGCCTTGGCGAAGCCTTCGGTCAGCGCGATGCGGCAGGCCTTGTCGACCATCTCGGAGAAGCTGCGGATCTCGGCGGTTTCCATGCAATGGGTGCCCCAGACCAGCGACATGCGCCGGGCCGTCTCGCGCTTCGAGGTGAGGCAGAGGATCGGCACCTCGGGGCGCTCGCGCGCGGCGCGGAAGGTGGTCGAACCTGATGTCGTGTAAGTGACGATCGCGGCGGCCGAGATTGTGTGGGCCACCTGCTGCGCGGCATAGGTGATGGCGTCGGCGGCGGTCGCTTCGGGCTCGGGGCGCTGGGCCGCCAGGATGCGGCGATAGAGCGGATCGCGTTCGACGCGCTCGATGATGCGGTTCATGATCGAGACCGCCTCGATCGGATAATTGCCCGATGCCGTCTCGGCCGACAGCATCAGCGCGTCGGCGCCGTCATAGACGGCGGTGGCGCAGTCCGAGGCCTCGGCGCGGGTGGGTGCGGGCGCGCTGATCATCGATTCGAGCATCTGGGTCGCGACCACCACCGGCTTGCCCTTGAGGCGGCAGGTCGCGACGATGCGCTTCTGGATCGAGGGCACGTCCTCCGGCGGCATCTCGACGCCGAGATCGCCACGCGCGACCATCGCCGCGTCGGCGAGGTCCAGCAATTCCTCGAGCCGCTCGATCGCCGAGGGCTTCTCGAGCTTGACCATGATGGCGGCGCGGCCCTGCACCAGGCGGCGCGCCTCGGCCACGTCCTCGGGCCGCTGCACGAAGGAGAGGCCGATCCAGTCGACGCCGAGATCGAGCGCGAAAGCGAGATCCTTGCGGTCCTTCTCGGTCAAGGGCGAGAGCGGCAGCAGCACGCCCGGCAGATTGACGCCCTTGCGATCCTTGAGCCGCCCGCCAAGCAGGACGGTGGTATCGGCATAGCCCTGGCCGGTGCGCTCGACCTTGAGCTTCAGCCGGCCGTCGTCGATCAAGAGATCGGCGCCGGGTGTCAGGGCGGCGAGCACCTCGGGATGCGGCAGGCGCACGCGCGTGCTGTCGCCCAGCCGGTCCTCGAGATCGAGGCGGAAGGGCTGGCCGCGTTCGATCTGCGCTTCGCCGCCAGTCAGCGGACCGATGCGCAGCTTCGGCCCCTGCAGATCCACCAGGATGCTGATGGGGCGGCCGGTATCCTGCTCGATCTCGCGGATCACGGCATGGCGCGCGCGATGATCCTCATGCGTGCCATGGCTGAGATTGAGCCGGAACACATCGACGCCGGCATGGAACAGGGCCAGAAGCTGCTCGCGGGTCGAGCTGGAGGGCCCCAGGGTGGCGACGATCTTGGCCAGGCGGTTACGTCTCATGCGCGCAACTCTACTTTCGGCTTTGTTACCGCTGAAAGCGTCCTTGCGTTCAAGGGGGGCCTTCAAGCGGGGGGCCTTCAAGCGGGGGCCTTCAAGGGAGATCAGCGAACCGGGAGGCCGCGCCGCCCCCAGGCGGGGGCAGCGAGCAATGCCATTACCCTAGCCGCTTCCCGATCAGGATGGCGCGGAAATCATTGACATTGGTGAGGGTGGGACCGGTCTTGACCAGGTCGCCAAGTGCCTCGAAGAAGCTGTAACCGTCATTGTTGGCGAGGAAGGCCTTGGCATTGACGCCTTTCGCCCAGCCCCGGGCCAGGCTGTCGGGGGCCATGAGCGCGCCGGCATTGTCCTCGGTGCCGTCGATCCCGTCGGTATCGCAGGCGATGGCATGGATATCGGGATGGCCATCGAGGGCGACCGCGAGTGCCAGCAGAAACTCGGCATTCCGCCCGCCGCGTCCCTGGCCCCGGACCGTGACCGTGGTCTCGCCGCCCGAGAGCAGGACCAGTGGCGGCTCGCCGGGCTGCCCGTAGCGCGCGGCCTGGCGCGCGATGCCGGCATGGACGAGCGCCACGTCGCGCGCCTCGCCCTCGATCGAATCGCCGAGGATGAGCGGCGTGATGCCGGCGTTGCGCGCGGCCTTGGCCGCCGCCTCGAGCGCATCCTGCGGTCGCGCGATCATGATCGTGTGCGCGCGCGCGAAGCGCGGGTCGCCCGGCTTGGGCGTCTCGTCGCGGCCGCGCCTGAAGCGGTCGATGACGGCGGGCGCCTCGGTGATCTTGTATTTCTCGATCACCGCCAGCGCGTCGGCGAAGCTGGTGGGATCGGGCACGGTCGGGCCCGACGCCACCACGGAGGGATCGTCGCCGGGCACGTCGGAGATCAGCAGGGTCACGACCTGCGCCGGAAAGGCCGCGGCGGCCAGCCGCCCGCCCTTGATCGCCGACATATGTTTGCGCACGCAATTCATCTCGGCGATGGTCACGCCATATTTGAGCAGCGCCTTGTTCATCGCCTGCTTGTCGGCGAGCGTGATGTCGGGTGCGGGCAGCGACAGCAGTGCCGAGCCGCCACCCGAGATCAGGCAGAGCACCAGATCGTCGGCGGTGAGGCCCTGGACCTTCTCGAGGATGCGCCGCGCCGCGTCGCGGCCGCGTTCGTCGGGCACCGGATGCGAGGCCTCGACGATCTCGATCTGCCGGCAGGGCGCGCCATGGCCGTAGCGGGTGACCACCAGCCCTTCGAGCGGGCCCTGCCAATGGCGCTCGACCGCGGCCGCCATCGCCGCCGAGGCCTTGCCGGCGCCGACCACGATGGTGCGGCCCTTGGGCGGGGCGGGGAGATGCGGCGGCACGGCCTGCATCGGATCCGCCACCGCCAGCGCGGCGCGGAACAGGCTCAGCAGCAGATCGCGGGGGGCTTGAGACATCGGGAGCGGTCTCGACGGTTGGTGCCTGTCTAGAGAATCAGCCGCGGCGTTCGCTGTAAAGCCGGGCGATCAGAATGCCCGCCAGCACGACGACGCCGGCCAGGATCTGCCAGGGCGTCAGCCGCTCGCCGATCAGGAACCAGGCGAAGAAGAAGGTCGCCACCGGATTGATCAGCATGCTGACCGAGGAGAAGGCCACGGGCAGATGGCGCAGCGACCAGGCGATCATGCTCTGGCCGCCCACCTGGGAGATCCAGGCAAGGCCGATCAGGATGGCCCAGCCTTCGAGGCTGGGCGGGATCAGGCTCTCGCGCGAGACCAGGGCCGCGATCAGCATGACCACGGTTCCCGAGATCGCGGTCCAGCTCATGACCTGCGCGGTCGAGAAGCGCTCGCGCGCGGTCTTGATG